>NZ_JBCOSQ010000015.1:0-36569 GCF_040920905.1 Butyricimonas sp. RTP31003st1_G1_RTP31003_210430
CCTGTAACCTGTTAACTCGCAACCTACAACTCGCCGTAGGCGATCTATTGCAAATTCAACTTTTTCAACACCCATATAGCGGACTTCAGCTCCTGCGGGGACAAAGTAAAACTTATATCCGTGTGAACCTGTTCCACGATTTGACACAACGCATGACGGGATTCCACTCCTTTTTCTGTCAACACCACGAAATTACTCCGTTTGTCTTCCTTGTCCATCTTTCTTTGCACGTAACCTCTTTTTTGCAAGGTGTTCAATAGTTTTGTGACATTGTATTTATCCTTCTGGAGACGTTTGGAAATGTTCTGCTGGTTCACGTGATCCTGTTCCCATAACACTTCCAGAAGTTCATATTGCTCCCGGCTAAGATCATACCCGGCATTCTGGAAACTGCGATTTAAAACTTTGGTGTACCCTCTTTCCGCCTTGCTCAAGAGAGCTACTAATTCACTTACTTCCGTCATAGTCGTTGCATTTTATACTATGCACAAACTTAATTATTATTATTGAAAAAAGCGGCAATATCTGCAAAAATATTACCGCTTTTTCTATTTCCATCTTGTAATCTTTACTTTATCACTTCCCCGTTTTCATAGTAACAATCCTTCTCCAAGAAAGAGAAATAGACATCACTTTCCGGGTATCCGATCTCTTTCAGACACTCGAAAATAATCTTTGCCACCGCATTCTGCTGTTCCAACGGACGCTTAAAATACTCCACCTTCACAAAAGGATAAGCCTGAAATTGCTCGTGTCCAGAAATAAAAGAAGAGTCAATAGTTTCTATTACAACTGTTTCTCTCGGACATCCCAAGGTGCGAACAATCTCCGAGATCAATCGCTCCCCTACCAAGTCCAATCTACTTTTTTCTACTGCATGAAATCTTAAAAATGGCATAACGAATCAATTTTCAATTCTCAACTTTCAATTGCTTAAAGAACCATTCCGCCGTGTCCCGTACCTTCTTCACCACGTCATCCAAAGGCAACGGCATTTGTCCCCCGGCGGCATTTAAATGTCCTCCACCATTGAAAAACTCTTTTGCCCACAGGTTCACGGGGATATTGCCCTTTGACCGGAAGGATAACTTCACTTTATCTTTACGCTCGGTAATCTGAATAGAAACCAGTACTTCCTCGATGGACAAGGGTATGTTTACTAATCCTTCCAGATCCCCGTCTTTATAATTGTATAATTCCAATTCCTGAAACGTGATCGGAATCGTGGCCACCGGAAAATGCTCGTCAATCGTCAGCTTATTCAACAGGCAATTCCCCGTCAGACGTAACCGGGAAAGCGTGTTTCGTTGATAAAGCTGTTCGTGTACGTAGTCTTTATTCAGTCCTAATGCCAACAAATCGGCAATCACACGATACGTTTCCGGATGAGAAGAATTGTGACTTAATCCTCCCGTGTCGGTTGAAATCCCGGTATAAATGGCATTCGCTATATCCATGTCAATGATCTCTTTACCCCATACTCCGGAGATTACATTATAAAGTAATTCGCACGTGGAGGAAACACTCGTGTCCGAAATCCGATACGTCACGTCATCCGGATCCGGGTGGTGATCAATCATGATAACCTCCCCTTTGAACTCCTTCACGAAAGGCTCCAAATCTCCTTCCCTGGCCACGGTATTATGATCTAGCATGAACAATATATCCGCTTGATGTAACCAATGTTTACATTCTTTAGGCCGATTCTGAAAAGATATTGCATCCGGAATACGTTTCAACCACTTTAAATAATCCGGGATATAATCACACGTCATCAACTGTGCCTGTATTCCCACCCGATCCAACACTTGCCACAGGGCAGAACATGAACCGGCAGCATCTCCGTCTGGTGATATGTGAGGAATGATAACCGCCTTTAAATCTCTGCACTCCAGCCTCTCCTTTATTCTTTCTATGATTGTTTCGTACATTTGTATTATCTTTTCAGTATGAATTCCCGCAAAAATAGGAAAAAACTGCTTTTCTCATCTAAAATATGGAATTTAAATACTCACAAACCCAAAATTCGAAGTAATATAGCCGAGATCCCAAGGAAAAAATACCCCTTATTCGTTGCTTGTTCAGAGATCATCTTTTGCTTATCCATTCCCCATTGTATAAGCTCTGTATGAGTTTCGAATATTCTACGAATAAGGGGTTTATTCACGTTAGCTTTACCATTTATTCTGGGATAGATCTCTTTTAATCTAATATCTATTAAGTATTCGTGAAATGTGAAAAAACGAACGTTTAATGATTTACATTCAAGGTAATTAGTAATCATTTCAAAAAAACAGTTTTTATATTTGCTATATGTTGGTAATGAAAATATTAAACAAAATTTAATTTTATGCGGAAATATCAATAAATGGTCTATATTTGTACAATCATTAAACGTTCCATTTATGATACAAAATTACCTGCAAATACCTAGATAAAAATAACAGAATGACAGTTTGTTAACTTAATAATTAAGAAGGATTCCAATAATACCCATGCCAAAAAGTTTTGTACCACATTTCACGGATAAAGAAAGAGAAAAAAACTTTCATTACTTATATGAAAAGTATGGGATTACTCTACGCTATTTTGCCATAAAGTATATTAATGATCAAGATATTATCTCTGATATCATTCAAGATGCATTTGTCCGATTATGGGAAAAAATGTCCCAATTTAAAGATGAAAATGAGGCGAAAGCCTTTCTTTATAAAGTTGTACAAAATTCCTGTATTGATCTGATTCGTCATGAGGCTGTTGCTCAAAAATATGTTCAACACGTTAATTCTGAAGATACTGAAGAAAAATCATTTTTGGACAACATACTGGAAACTGAAATATTCCAAGCTTTACGTATTGTATTTAACGAACTCCCTCCTGCTTGTAAAGAAGTATATTTACTCAGTTTACAAGGAAAAAGCCATGAAGAAATCTCTCAACAATTAGATATCACAATTAATACCGTGAAAAAACACAAGAACAACGCAAACCATTATATGCGAGAACGCCTCAAATATCTACTTACTGTTCTGACGTGGTTATAATACAAAAATTCTCCCCGCAAAGTCTTACGAG
This sequence comes from Butyricimonas sp. RTP31003st1_G1_RTP31003_210430, assembly GCF_040920905.1. Classification (NCBI taxonomy): domain Bacteria; kingdom Pseudomonadati; phylum Bacteroidota; class Bacteroidia; order Bacteroidales; family Odoribacteraceae; genus Butyricimonas; species Butyricimonas sp. RTP31003st1_G1_RTP31003_210430. The sequence goes on from NZ_JBCOSQ010000015.1 coordinate 3,076, forward strand.
GAGAATCATTGATAGAAATTTATTATTTATTTTGATAAAGTCTCAATTAAGGCCATGTAACTATCCCGCACACCAGGTCTAGCTTTCTCCATCTCTTTTTTCGCATAAGTCACAGCTCGATTTTTCTCTTTAGAAGAAGCATCTTTCAGTAAATAATGAAGAATTACATCCAAGTTTAGACGTGTTCTATCATCTTGATTCGATGTAACATCTTTCTCGTAAAAATCGATTAGTTGGCTAAATTCTTTTTTGTCATACATGGAAATAATTTTATTTAGCAACACCAAAGAATAATCCGAAGAAAATTTACCTGTATTTACCAGATTCCAAGCTACAGCTATGTCATTTTTAGAGACAGAACCTTTCAAATATTCAATAACCATAGGGAAAATAACCTTTTCAATCTTTTTATTTACCACACTATCCCCAATATTTTCCACGAACTTCTCTCGATTCGTTACCAAATATCTGAATTCTTGATCTGTAACGTTATTCACAAAATTCTCATACAACTCCCAAGCTGATTTACTATATAAATCCGGAGCCTTCAAAGTTGCAAGGTAAGAACGAGCCTCTCCCATTACATTCTTTACATCACCAGCATCTGCCATTGTATAAAAATAATCTGCCATTAATTCTGCCGACCGATCACCAGCCTCATACCTGCTTTTCTGAATGTAGAAAGGAATTTTCAGATTCTGTCCTCTTTTTATTGCCGTCATGAATGCTTGTACACTCCGCCCTCCTCGAATTTTATAAATAATATTTCCATCACCGTCTAATAAAAACATTGTTGGAAAGGCGTCTACTCCATATCTTTTCAATAAATCTCGTCCTTCACCCTTTTCCATATCCACTTTTAGATTTACAAAATTCTGATTAAAAAAATCACCTACTTGTTTTTGTTTGAAGACTTGATTACTCATCATCTTACAAGGACCACACCATGTTGTGTAACAATCCATAAAAATCAGTTTTCCTTGTTCTTTGGCCTTTTTCAAGGCCTCGTTAAAAGTAATATCCTCAAATTTTATTCCTTCGGTATTCACCATATCGCTTATCGCTGCCAAATAATTTTTTTTGGCTCCCCCAGCTTTCTCTGATCTTTTTTGAAAGTAATTGATCAAACGCTCTTTATCTGTCTTGTCTAAATCCTTCATTTCGGCTAAAGATAAATCCAATGCAACCGCAATTGTAGACTCCCATGTCGGGACAACAGTCTCGATCACATCCATCATTTTACTGAAATTCCCCTCTCCCCGGTACTTGGCAATGGTATATAAAGAATAAACCATATTCTCTTTTGGCAATCCTGCTTTTTGAATATCCAAATAAATATTCAGTAATTTTTCACCGTTATAAACCTCTTTTCCAGATGCGTATGAATAGAGAGTTCTAGCATAGAGATTAGAAATAAACTGATTGACCTGTTCCTCTCCATTTGATTTGACGAAATCCACTTTATGATCCAACATATATTTAAACATTTCACTGTCAATATCTTTTGTCATATAACAAAATGATTTCCAGTACACTTTTTTAGACCAATCCGATTTTTTCAGTTTACTGAAAAGTTCTTCAACAACTTTTTTATATGTCTCATCTTCGCTGGCAATTTTCAATACATCAGCATACGCATTCAAGAATTTAACATTTCTTTCTCCGGCAGCATATCTCTTGTTCATACCTGCCAATGAAGTTTTAGGATTTAAAGCATTTTTCAAAATAGCTTTGAATTCAGGGATCTGATGCCCTCCTACAATCCGATGCACCACTTCACCATCACTATTTAAAACGAGATAATGTGCTTGAAATGTAATTTTATACTTATCTGCAAACGGACGGCCTGCCGGGGTAGTTACATCTATAAAAAAATTCACGAAATGTTTGTCCATCCAATCTGCAAATTCTTGATCACTAAACACTAATTTATTCATAGAGTGACAGGGAACAGCCCAATCTGCAAAACAATTAAAGAAAATCAGTTTGTTCTCTTCCTTTGCTTTCTTCAATGCCTCTTCAAAAGAATAGACATATTTCATTTTCACGTCAGCCTTCACGGCATCTCCGTACATGCTTTGGGCAAAAGAGCCCAAAGCTAAAAAACATACAAGATTTAATACTAAAGTAAACTTTTTCATGTGATTGTTTTTACATTTTATTCTTTTATACAACGAACACTATATGCAGCACTTAATTTGGAAGAACTTCTCATAATGCGATCCTCTTTCAAAAAAAGTATCCTTGTTATCCCTAAATCGACTGTATCACTTTCTACTTTACGAGTTGCCGACCAAAAGTAGGCATTAACATCTTTGTTATAAAAATTTCCACCATACATGTGAGACCCATATACTCTGGCGCCGGCATAACCTGCATTAAAACCGATTCCCTGTTCCCCCTCTTTCAATAGGTCACCTTCATAACTTCCTCGCCACTCGTCCAACATATTTATTTCTGAAACAGACATACCTAAGGTTTCTTCCAGTTTCTTCCAATCGTCATCCGTCGGAAGACGCCAGCCATCGGGTACTGCCTGCAAGGCTCCTTCGTACGTGTACAAAAAGCCATATTTACTAGAATAATGTCCATTTGTACTTTCAGCTTTCTCAAAAAACTGTTTCGACACCTCCATAAGTGCTTGAGGATAAAGATTATTGTAAATCCGTCTTAAAGATATAACTGCATCTGGAAAAGTTGCACCGTAACTATTCTCAACTTGATTGATATAGGAATCCGGTTTAAAATAATTAAGCCATAAAATGAGTATATCTGCCAATTTCATAGTCCCGACAGTTCCCTCAAATTCCCCCCGTGTAATTCCGGCCCGTATGGAATCCGCCCATAATTCTTGATTAATGACAATATCTTGTGCTCTCATATTTTCTTCTCCATAAGTATAGCATCCGTCCATACTTCCGCGTGGAGAACGATATTTAAGATTCTCTGCCATCCAAGTTTGTCCCCCGATAGTAATGCATTTATACGTCTTCGAATCTCTAGGATCCTGAAAATCAGAAAAACTGACCTCAGGTTTTACCCGATTAGAATTATTATCATCCTGACAACTACAATACACGATAATGCCTAATAATATTATAATGAACTTTTTCATACTTACATTTCTTTATAGTTCCACACCTAGTTTATTGACGACAATATCATATAAAATCTCATATTTCTCCATAACCAAAGGACAGCCTCCCCATAATTCTTCGAATTCATCTCTTGACAATCTTAGCATTTCCGTAATGTATAGTACTAGATCGATTTCATTCTTGCGAGGAGACATGACATTTGCGAACGTATCACCATTAACAAAACCCCATTGCCCAATCGCAGCTCGTACCGCTGCTCTAAATTCAGCCAATTCTTCCTCGGTAAAGTAAGAGGCCAGATACCAATCTTCAGACAAAGCGGATGGGGTAAACCAAGCTTTAGGTTGCCCAATTCCGTCTACATAGTCATAGTAATGAGGATCCAAGCTAGACCAGATTTCACCATACCAAGTGGGATCCGAAATAGTATTAAATGCCTCTAACAGATCCTTATAATTAACAATTTTAGATTTCACCATTTCTCGAACCATCTCTCCCGGTAAATTTTCAACCTGAGAGTCCGTCCAATCTCCCGTCATTAATAATGTTCGATAATTGATCGTGTAAGCCCCCTTTTCATAAATCTCTTCTTTATCATTCGAATCAGTTATTTTTGCAGATTTGGTAACAAAGAAATTAAACGGATGAAGAGGTTTTGCGGCTAGTTTTAAGTAATTTTCAATGATATCTAACGCTTTCAGTTGCTCATCCGGGTCCATCATGTATTCATAATCGTAAGTAACCCGATCATAGGAAGTGAATCCCCAAGCTAAATCCAAGGTTTCATAACGATAAACATCCTTTCCGGTCACATCTTTTTTCACGAAAATTCGCCCGATCGTGTCATTAAAATAAACGGGTATCCCGTATTCGCTGTACATCTCGAAAACACGATGTTTCACTGGATCTGACGGATCATCCTGAATACCGTACAGATTTTCGATCTCAATCTTAGACGTTAGTTCGTCCTCATTCCCGCACCCTAAAATCAAGAACGCAAAAACTAAATATATAACATTTCTCATAACCTATTCATTATTTCTGTATATCAACCTAACATATTCCCTATTTTCTCTGATATTATCGGGCATACCTTTATCAAATTCCAACACGGATTTCGGAATAGCGAAAACATACGCCAAATCATCTTCTTTTAACTGGTAGACTTCTGCATATTTAAATATATTTCGACTTTCCCAATCATAAATGGCATACACTCTTTCTATGGTCTTTTTAAAAGGAGCTTTTTTACACACGGCGTACCTTCTTAGGTCAAACCACCGATGTCCTTCCAGGCATAACTCTTTTCTCCTTTCTACACGTACTTGATCTATTACCTCATTGGCATCGTATTCTACATCTGTGTAATTTTCAATACGTTTATGCCTCAATTGATTCAACCAATCAGATGCCCCTTCAGCATCCCCCTGCATGGCACAAGCTTCTGCTACATTCAAATATCCTTCTGCCGTACGTAACGTAAAGATGTCCGAAACATAAGAACGATGCTTTCCCATTTCGTATTTACGATTTAAGCCCAAACTATCACTTTGTGTTGATCGAACAAAATAAATTCCCTTCCGGTAATCATTTTCATCATATAGTTTATACAAATCATTGGATATACAAAAATCTCCCCCAACTCCCGTAAAATCACACTGCAAATTTAAAGGACCTTGTGAGAACAAGAGTTCCGGACTACTCTCGGATATTGCATATCCTTTCTCATTGTCAACGATACTACTATAATCTAACAAAGATTTGTTTTCTGCCAACAGCTCTTTTGCTGTTATTTCTGCATTCTTCCAATCCTGCATATACAAATATACCCGGCTCAACAATAATAAAGCAGCACCCTTAGAAGCCCGGTAAAAACTTTTTGTCTGGGGACTTTTCGTGAAACAATCCACAGATTCCTTTAAATCTTTCACAATCTGCTCATAAACTTTAGCAACAGGAGTACGTTCAAACTGAGTTTCTTTATCCTTATCATGCTCCACGTAATAGGTCAACTTTAAAGGCACTCCCAAATCCGTTGCCGCATTATCCGGATCGTACGCTTTGGCATACATATTCACAAGTAATAAGTAAAACTGTGCCCGTAAAAAATAACATTCTCCTTGCACCCGAATGGCATCTATTTTATCTTGTTCCGTACTTTGACTCACGTTGCCAAGTTCGTGCAAAATAATATTCATTGAATTAATCCGTTGATATAAGGCATCCCAATTGGCATTATCTCCGGACAAATTATTTCCCGTGTAATTTCTCCCCACTTCCATTTGCCAAGTCGTGTACCCATAATAAACTTGATCCATTTCCTGCAAACCTTTGTTCGCAACATAAGCAATGACCGTATTAATGTCATCATCTAGAATATTAAGTTGCCAGCCAATTGAACCACTTCTCAAATACTGTACTTCCGAAGAAGGAACATATCCATTTCCTAGCAAAACTTCATTCAAATCCGATACCGTTTTCGGGACAACGAGATCCTGCGAATATTCGTCAAGAAAATTCCCGCAACCCGTAAACAGTATTAAAATAGCGATGTAAATAATATTTTTCATTATCATGACTATTAAAATGTAACATTAAATTGGAATGTGTAAGAAGGACGAACCGATAAGTTCGGTTTTGCAAAACCCGCTTGTGAAGGGTCCTGTCCTTTCAATTCTTTAGCAGATAACGTGAATAAATTCAACGCATTTAAGCTAAGCGATATGTTAGAAAAAGGTGTTTTCTTTAACAACTCGGAAGAGAGATTATAACGTATGGTCATAGATGAACATTTCAAGTAATTACCGCTAACGACACGAATATCAGAGTTATCATACATATTCCAAACATTGGATGCAAAATTTTGTATATGTGTTGCTGTTGTCGGTCCTGCTGAAAAATGAGCATAATATGTCATGTATTCAGGATCTGCCGGACTCATGATAACCGGAATATTCGTATGTGCTTCATCACCGGGAGCCATCCAACGATTCATGAATTCTTTTCTCACGTTCATCTCCGAACTAACACCCGAAACCACTGGAGAATACAACGGGAATAATCTTACTTTTGAACCGATGCTATAAGATAAATTCATCGACAGAGAAAAATTTTTGTACGTGAAATTATTCGAGAAATTACCACTAAAAATCGGATCACGTTGTCCACTCTTTTCCATGGTCATCAACACCGTTTCTTCTAACGTTTTATATTCTAGTAAATGTTTCCGGTCATTATAATCATCAAACATCGGAGTTCCATTCGAAGGATTCAATCCCCAAAATTTGTACGAATAAAAACTACCAATTGCTGCCCCGTCAACCAACGCAGTACCATTCAAATAATCATTTAACGTATAACTTTCAACCGATGCTGTCTGAACTTTATTAAAGTTTCCTGAATAATACGTGGAGAATTTCCATTGGAAATCTTTTGTTTTAACAGGCGTGGCAGACAGAGAAATAGAGTAGCCGCTATTCTTCAAATCCCCACCATTCATAACGTAAGCATGATTGGCCACTCCGTTTACCGAAGAAACTCTCACATCAGTAAAACAATCTGTGGTTTTCTTGGAATAAACAGAAAACTCCACGTTCAAACGTGAATTAAAAAATCCAATCTCAAGACCTCCGTCTAATTGTTGCGTCTCTTCCCAGCGTAAATTAGGATTCGGGTAACGAGCTATCGTGGACACGTTCTCATTGTAAATAGGTTCCAATGTACCTTGTTTAATAATCAAATTCGGACTTTGGTCTTCCAACATATTTCCTTGTATACCGAATGATCCTCTCAATCGCAATTCACTAATAAACTTAACGTTTTTTAATATATTTTCCTGCAAATTCCAGTTACCAGAAACAGACCATACCGGTAAAAAACGTTCATTACTGCGGCTACCAAACTTATTGGAAGCATCAAAACGTCCATTCACATTCAACGTGAAATGATTTTGATAACTATAACTCAGTACAAAATACCCGGATATCTGGTGAGAAATACCATGCGCTATACTACGGTGATTCTGGTTCAACCAATCCTTGTACCACGGATAATCATCCAAATTTTGTAATTCATCAATAAACTGCAGTCCCCGGTCCTTCACGAATCCTCGGTTTTCATCACTGATCTGTCTGGTTGTATTTCCATTTAACTCGAATCCACCCATCAGCATCATCATATGTTGTTGATTTTCTCCAAATAATTTACGATAATCAACCTGAGTACGGAAAGTATACCCTTCTGTAATAGAATTTACTGTTTTTAGAATACCCCCGTAAGGCAAATAACAATATCCAGATGAACCTGTCAACGGAAGAGACTCATACTCGGCATTTTTCCAACGAGCTACATAATGCGTTTTTTCTCCCCACCATTGTTCCTGTAAAGTACTACTCCTGTTATAATTTCCAGATACAGAGATATCCAGTCCAGTGATCGGGGTTAATTTGATATCAAGCATTGCTCCAATCGTGTTTCCGTCATACTCGTTAGAACTATTTTCTATTTCATTTAAAATATTATACCTAAACTTATTGCTATACCTGTTCGTTCCACCGTAAGCCGACTTGTTATAATAATAAAGTGTTCCATCAGGATTAAAACAAGGTAAAGCCCGGGTCGTGTTATAAGCATAATCCATTGCATCAATCTCATCCATCAAGTGATTTTTCTTTTGCACGTTCCCGTTCATGGAAAAATTAGCCTTAATTTTCTTCGAGAAAGTCATATCCAAATTCAAACGTGTCGTGTAACGCTCGGTATAAGTTGTTTTAGAAACTCCATTTTCCTTGTTATACCCGATTGATACATAATAGCGGATATCATCATTACCACCCGATACACCAAATGTGTGATCATGAGAATAAGTATCACGTGTTAAAATATCAAACCAATCCGTGTTCACGGTTTCATACCATTTCACGTTTTCCACAAATTCATCATACGTGGATAAACCTTTATAATAACTATCCAAAGCTCCTTCGTATCCGACCATAGTCATGTCTGATGGGAATCGGTAATGCAGATCACTAAGTTCCTTACCAAACTGTACCCGCTCTTGCGAGTTCATCAAGTTTATATTTCTATCCGAATAACGAGGACGACGCGTATATTTTGATGAGTGATTATAGGAGAAACGAGCCGGACCGATTGCCCCTTTTTTAGTCGTAACTACAATCACGCCATTGGCTGCTCTTGTTCCGTAAAGAGCCGTGGCCGAAGCGTCTTTCAATACATCAATACGTTCAATATCCTGTGGATTAATCCCGGCAATAGCATTACCGATAATATTAATATAATCCGGATTATTCAAATCATCATTACTCACGTTAACCGGATCGTGCATAATAAAACCGTCCAACACCCACAACGGCTCCCGGTTACCCAGCAACGTGGAAGTACCTCTTACCCGAATTCTAGGAGTCGCTCCTACTTCCCCCGAATTACTGATTAATACCAATTCAGGAATCCGTCCTTCCAAAGCTTGATCAATGCTCGTCATACCGGGAGTTAATATATCCGATGCTTTTACGGAACTTACAGCACTGGTCAAATGTCTTTTATCAATATTCTGATAACCGGTCACAACCACCTCTTCAACTTCCGTCAAGTCTTCTTCTAATTTTACGTCAATTTTCGTTTTATTCCCGACTTTCACGTACTGTGTTTTCATTCCCATAAATGAAAAAATCAATGTACATTCCCCATCTTTAGGCACCCCGATCTTGTACTCTCCATTGGTATTCGTGGCCATTCCTGTCGTGGTTCCTTTAATTAACAACGTAGCTCCCGGCAAAGGATTACCAGCTTGATCCGTAACCACTCCGGAGATGTATTTCAACTCCTGTTCTTTCTCTTGGGTAGCTTTCAATTTAAACACGATCGTGTTTCCATTAATCGCGTACGTGAGTTTCGTGTCTTTCAAACAATCCTCCATCACTTGTTGAATCGTCGCGTTCGTAAATGATACATCCCGTTGTTTGAAGGAGGTTAACTGAGGATCGCTATATACGAAATCATAGACCGAAATACGCTTGATCTCGTTAATCACATCTTTCAAAGTTGCATTCTTCAGGTTGAAGGACAACTTCATTTCCTGCGAGTAGACTCGCTGGCTAAATTGCATAGAAAAAACCAGGAAAAGGAAAAATAAAAAATACCTCTTCCTTACAAGATTACAATTTTTCTTCATAACTTTGTAAATCAAATTTATAACTATTCGTCCCCTGTTCTTAGCGGGGGATGGTTAAAGTAGCGTTCCCGCGCTACTTTTTATTTTACAACAACGACGTTATCTCTTATATCAAATTTCACACACCCCGTGTCTTCAAGTAATTGAAGGACCTCCGCAAAAGCATCATGTTTCTTTATATTCAGAGAGAATGGTATTAACCGGGCATCTTCCCGGGCATAACGTACATCAAAATCATACCATTTACCCAGATCCTTTAAAATATCTTCCAAAGAACAATTATCAAATATCAACCGTCCGTCTTTCCAGCCTAGGAACAAATCAACGTTCACCTCCCGTACATCCATCTGTGACGTTTTCTTGTCAAAAGAAGCCTGCATATTCGGGGTCAGGATCACCCCGCACCCCTCACTTTCCACGCTCACTTTTCCCTTTTTAAGTGTTGTACGGACACATTCTTCATCCCCATAAGCCCGCACCCCGAATTCCGTTCCGAGAACCTGTATCTCCAAAGAATTTGCCTCCACGATAAAAGGTTTACACGTATCTCTTTCCACCTCAAAATACGCTTCTCCTTTCAAATAAACCCGCCTGTCTTTACCACTGAATTTGACCGGATATGTTAATTCTGATTCGGCATTCAGATAAACTGTCGTCCCGTCGGACAATACCAGCACGTACTCCCCACCCCGGGGTATTTTCATCGTGTGGAACTCCATCACCGTGTCAACACTTCCTTCCGTGTAGGTCAAAATTTCCTTGTTCGCAGAAAGTGCCACTTTCGTGGAAACCAATGATGCCAGAGAGCTTGTGTCTTTTAAATTCACGGTCGTCCCGTCCCCCATAACCAAAATTGCCTGAGGTTTTATTTTCTTTATCAGATGAGCCTTAGCCATCAAGGAATCACCAGGTAACTCAACATCCCGGTCTCCCAACATCCAGATCCCACCGATCAACACAACTGCAATCAATATTGCGGCGTACTGAAACATCCGTCTCATACTCAAGCGCCGACGTCCAATCGTTTTCCCATAGATCAGTTTCCATTCTGATTCCATCTCCTTACCCGTCATCTCGCAAGCCTTTAAACTTTCCTCGAAATGAACACGGGAAGTCATTCTTTGAAAAAGAGCCTCGTTCTCGGGGAAACATTCCCGCCATTCAAGCAACTCCTTTTTCCCGGTATCATCCAACGTCCCTTGCACGTGGCGGACAATTAACTGTACGATATATTCTCTTGTTTTCAATGTCATTTTTGTGCTTTTAATACCAAAACGGGAACCACCCCCTTTGGTGTAATAAAAAAATGCCACTTTTTTCAAAAAAATTCACACAACATATTAATCTTCTATTAATCAATACATTCTCTCACATCTGTTTGTTATACTATCGTTAAACACGTGTTTCATAGAAATGGAGACTGACGGGATGAAGGGACAGATATAAAAGAAGATATGCCACAAGGACGAACAAAAACATGAGGTTGGTCGACTTATACCCGAACTTCGTCTATTATTTCATCCCCATTCCCAAACATCTTCTACTTTTATCCCGTGAATAAAAAATCAATACAATATGAAATCTATCCTATGCTATCTATTCTTTTTTATCCCGCTCGCCTATCAGCAAACACACGCTCAAGTCTACTTTAAAACGGAGTACATCAGTTCTACCTCATATAAAGATGAAGAGAATAAACTTTCGGGAGCCAAAGGAAATTTAAAAGTAATACAAGGTGGATTCCGGGTTCCGCTTTCAGTTAAAATGAACGAGAATAACCGCCCCACGGCCTGGGCAATCGGATGTAGCGCATCACACGCAAGCATGAGTAACAAGAAACTTCCCGTAACTCTATGTCCCTCGGATATGTTAAACCTTCAAATCGGGTTAACACACACGAGACCGCTAAATGCTAAATGGTCCATGCTGGCAACCGTTGGGGCCGGCCTTTACATGGATAGCGATAATCTATCCAAGGCAAGATGGGATAATATACTGGGACAAGGTGCCATCGTGTTCATCCGCCATTTACGCCCGAACCTAGACCTTGGTGTGGGAGCCGCCCTGAATAACACGTTTGGTTATCCTATGCTCTTCCCCGCATTTTATTTCAACTGGCGATTAGAAGGACGTTACGAGGTAAATGTTGCCTTAATTGATGCCGTGCGGGTTTCCGTGGGCATGAAATTTAACAACTACCTGAAATTAAGTCTTGTTGCCGAAATGGACGGGATGATGGCTCTTTCCGAGAGAAACGGGAAAAAGATGTATTTCACCCAGCAATACGTGGTTGTCGGGTTACGTCCGGAATTCACCCTCGGCAAATCGTTATCCATCCCGCTTACCTTGGGCATTACTCCGGCTCGGAGTGCTTTTTACTCGAAAAGAAGTTTAAAGGAATACTTCTCCGATGACGACGAGAGCGATCCGCATTTCAGATTGGGATTCTATTGCTCTCTCGGTATAGCATGGAAATTCTAAAAAGAAATCATTAAATTTATCCCCAGTTTTACACGCAAATGTCCAATTCAATCACATATAAAAACGGAAACCAGTATTGGGAAAATTTCCTAATGCACCCAAAATTTCGGATTTTCAGGCACTTGTTGATTCTACTGTTGCTTGGAATTATCGTCATGAGGGGACTCTTCGAAAACTCCGAGTTTTCCCCGGGATGGAATGCCATCACGTTGATTAACATCACCCTCATATTCCTGTTCTGGGGGATAATATGCTTGAACACGTATATATTAATACCTCGTCTTCTTTTTAAAGGCAAGTATTGGACATACGCTATTTGCCTGCTTTCGTGTACCCTATTTCTCCTATTCATGATGTTTCTGGTTATTTTCATCTCGAAATTTTATTTCCCGGTATTTCACGAGGCGATTAAACCGAATTGTAATCTTTTTCTGTTCTTTTTCATTAACTTCCTAGGCATCTTTTTTTATATCTCGGCATTTTCCATGACCATATTCCTGCAACGCTGGATCATGCACAGCCGACAATTGCAGGAATTGGAAAAAAGCAAGGTACAGAATGAACTCGACCGTCTGAAAGATCAGGTTCAACCGGACTTCCTGTCACGTATGTTAAACACGGCCAACGTGCTGACCAAAAAGGATGCGGGCAAAGCTTCTTCTCTCTTACTCCGTTTAAGTCGCCTGCTGCGCTATCAACTCTATGATAGTATGCGGGAAAAGGTGCTGTTAAGTGCGGATATTTCGTTTATTCGGGATTACATGAACTTAGAGAAAATACTCAACGATCGTTTTGACTTCAGTATCACGATGGATAAGGACATTGATCATGTTCTGGTTCCTCCCTTGCTTTTTATTCCTGTTGTTGAACATGCCCTCGGGTATATCCGATCCCATGACACGGGTAAATTCCCCGATATATACATCCTGTTCAAAATGAAGAACAACAACCTGTACTTCGCCTGTATCTATCCTCCCGGCCTTTCGAAAGAGCCAGCCAACGGGTTGTATAACCTGCATCGAAGACTCCAGTTATTGTACGGGGAGAGCTTTCTACTTGAAACAAAACAAGGAGACAAAAATAACATTACCAGTTTACAAATATGTTTATAAAGAACCACCTGAACCCGCACTTTCAGTTGAATCCAAATTTCAACCAGATCAGAAATATCACGACCTTTCTGATCATCGCGTTCTTTGCTTTCCAGAACGTGTACGGTTACTTCACCGGGATAGGCTGGTTCTATGCTTATCTCATCAGCTTGTCCATGTTCATGCTACCGACCTATATCAACCAGTTTATCTTGATTCCCCGCCTACTCGTGAAGAATAAATTGTCGTTTTATATTGCAGCCTTGTTTCTCATCATTATTATAGGATTATTGATTTATGCCCCTATCGTTCAGTATCTTTATCAAAAATATGGCGTGATCACGGAGATTTTCGTGAACGAGAACGCCTACTCTTTACCCAATGTTCTTTACGCGATCGTGATCATCGGGATGATCACCATGGGAACCACCAGTATCGAACTGTTCCGGCGCTGGATGATCTATGACCGGCAAATCACGGAACTGGAAAAAACTACGATGCAGTCGGAATTGCAGCAATTAAAGAACCAGATCAATCCCCATTTCCTGTTCAATATGCTCAACAATGCCAATATTCTCGTGAAGGAAGACCCGGACGAGGCTTCCCGTCTCCTGACCAAGCTCGACGATATGCTGCGCTACCAATTGAACGACAGTGCCCGGCAAGAGGTTTTCTTGAGTGCGGACATTCACTTCCTGACGGGATTTCTCGAACTGGAAAAGATGCGCCGGGATCATTTCGAGTACTTGATCTCAAAGGAAGGTGATGTAAATAACGTGAAGATTCCCCCGCTACTCTTTATCCCCTTTGTTGAAAATGCTATAAAACATAACCCCGATAGCGAGAATTTATCGTACATTTACCTTTATTTTCGTGTGGAACATGACGAGCTGACTTTTACCTGCGAAAATTCCAAACCTCTCGTTCCGGTAAAGAAAGAAACCGGAGGTTTAGGATTGTCAAACGTGCAACGACGTTTGGAGTTATTGTACGGGAAGGATTACTCGCTCCGGATAGAAGAAACAGAAACGCAATATAAAGTTCATTTACAATTGAAATTATGAAATGTATTATTGTCGACGACGAGCCGATCGCACGGAAGGGTATCCGGTCTCTTATAGCCCGGGTGCCGGAACTGGAACTGATGGAGATGTTCAATAATGCCTCCTCTGCGGCCACTTACCTGACCTCTCACCCGGTAGACCTCGTCTTTCTCGACGTACAGATGCCCGGTATCACGGGAATCGAGTTCGCCCGGAATATTTCTAAAGATACATTGATCATCTTTACAACAGCGTACACGGAATACGCGTTAGATAGTTACGAGGTGGATGCCGTGGATTATCTGGTAAAACCCATTGAATTCGAACGTTTCCAGAAAGCGGTCAACAAAGCAATGAACTATCACGCTTTACTCGTCACGGGAGAAAAAGAAAACATCGAGGAAGTGGAGAATGATTACCTGTTTGTGAAATCCGAACGCCGTTATTTCAAGGTAAATTTCGAGGATATTCTTTTTATCGAGGGACTGAAAGATTACGTGATTCTCCAGTTGAAAGATCAACGGATCATTACCAAAATGACACTCAAGGCCATACACGAACAACTTCCTGCCAGTCTGTTTTTCCGCATTAATAAATCCTATATCATCAACACCCGACACATCACCTCCTTCGACAACAACGACGTCACTATCCGCTCACACGAAATCGCCATTGGCAATAGTTACCGGGACGACTTTTTCGAGAAATTCGTGACGAAAAGAGGTGGGTTCAAAAAAGGTGTTCTTTAAAAAATAGCATTGAAGATAAAAGATAAATTCTTATACTTATCTATCAGTCACCACAATGCTATTTTCCTCAAATTCCCAATCTCAAGATTAGCACTTATTCCCATTGCCTTAAAAACTTTAGCAACAGTAGAAAAAGTCAGATTTTTTCCATTCTCAATTCGAGAGATCTGCGCCCTTTGCACACCAACCAACCTACCTAATTCTTCTTGGGTTAAATTCTTAGATAGTCTGGCATGTTTAATTGCTTCACCTATAAGAAAAGAATTTAAATCTGTTTCAAATCTCTCTCTTTCCGGAGAATCCTTTTCTCCGATGTGTTTATCCAATATTTCTTCTTCTGTATAGAATTTCATAGTTTCCATATTCCTTATTTCTTTTGATTAAAATATGCTTTTCTGATCTCTTCCGCTTTGGCTATTTCCTTTGGCGGAGTTTTTAGTGTCTTCTTTATGAAACCATGCGTTGCTATAACCAATGTACTTTTACCATTTTCCTTGTCCCAAAAAGCTAAGAGTCTATATTTTGTTTTATTGAAGAATGTTCTGAATTCCCAAATATCCGTATCATCTAACTTTTTAAAAAGCTCAGGATCTATAACAAATTTAGCTTTAGCAATGTTATAAATAATCTTGTCTTTTATTTTTTTAGGTAACCGATTCAAGAAATCATCTGCATCTTCTGAATATACGACCTTAAATTTTGCTTCCATGTCTTTATTTTGTACATCAAAGATAAGCAAAAAGTTCTATATATGGAAACATTCCTTTATTTATAAATAAGAAATTGTTTTCTTTCAAATAAAAAGAGCGTCCAACTCTAAACCTGTCGAACGCTCTCCTTTATTTTAAATTCCACCACTATTCCCACTCAATCGTGGCGGGTGGCTTTGAGCTGATGTCATAAACAACGCGGTTAATCCCCCGGACATTATTGATAATCCTGTTAGACACTTTTGCCAAAAATTCGTATGGCAGGTGACACCAATCGGCTGTCATCCCATCCGTTGATTCCACGGCACGCAAGGCTACCACACTTTCGTAAGTACGCTCGTCTCCCATCACCCCAACACTCTTGATCGGGAGTAAGATGGTTCCGGCTTGCCATACTTTATCGTACAGACCTTCTTCTTGAAGCATGGAAATATAAATATAGTCGGCCTCCTGCAATAATCTCACTTTTTCTTTCGTGATCTCCCCTAAGATACGAATAGCTAAACCCGGTCCGGGGAAAGGATGACGCTTCAAAAATTTATCTGCCAATCCAAGACTCTTACCTACCCGGCGAACTTCATCCTTGAATAACAGACGTAAAGGCTCCACGACCTTTAGTTTCATATAATCGGGTAAACCGCCCACGTTATGATGTGACTTGATGGTCTGTGACGGTCCGTTTACCGATGATGATTCAATCACATCCGGGTAAATCGTACCTTGCCCCAACCATTTTGCATCTTTTACTTTATGCGACTCTTCGTCGAACACGTCCACGAATGTTGCTCCGATAATCTTACGTTTCTTCTCGGGATCTTCGATACCTGCCAAACGGGAAAGGAAAAGATCTCCCGCATCCACGCCGATCACGTTCAAGCCGAGTTCCTTGTAATTTTCAAGCACATCAGAGAACTCGTTTTTCCGCAACAAACCATTGTCCACGAAAATACAAGTCAAATTCTTACCGATAGCCCGATGTAATAACATGGCAGCAACCGTGGAGTCTACTCCCCCCGATAAACCAAGAATCACACGGTCTTCGCCGATCTTTTCCTTCAATTCGGCAACCGTAGTCTCGATAAAAGAATCCGGTGTCCAGTCTTGTTTACAACCACAGATGTCCACCACGAAATTCTTCAACAAAGCGGTTCCTTCCGTACTGTGGTACACCTCCG
Source organism: Butyricimonas sp. RTP31003st1_G1_RTP31003_210430 (assembly GCF_040920905.1). Lineage (NCBI taxonomy): Bacteria > Pseudomonadati > Bacteroidota > Bacteroidia > Bacteroidales > Odoribacteraceae > Butyricimonas > Butyricimonas sp. RTP31003st1_G1_RTP31003_210430. The sequence goes on from NZ_JBCOSQ010000015.1 coordinate 19,613, forward strand.
GGTGGAATTGAATACCGAAAGTTTCTTCTCCCCCGATGCGGTAAGCGGCATTCTCCACGTCAGACGTGCTGGCAACCACCGTGTAATGCGAGGGTAACACCTCTATCGTGTCACCGTGAGACATCCACACCTGTGAATGTTGGCTGATATTTTTGAACAACGGGCAGGAATTATCAACAAATGATAAATTCGCCCGACCGTACTCTCTCTTGTTCGAGGCTTTGACTTCACCCCCGAAATAATGGGCCAGATACTGAGCCCCGTAACATACTCCCAGCAACGGTAATTTTCCTTTTATAGAAGACAAATCCGGTTGCGGGGCCTTCTCGTCACGCACGGAAAAAGGACTTCCCGAAAGGATCACGCCTTTCACGGACGCATCAAGTGCAGGGTAGTGATTGAAAGGGTAAATCTCGCAATAGACATTCAGTTCCCGCACGCGTCTCGCTATCAACTGCGTGTATTGTGAACCGAAATCCAGTATTAGAATTTTCTCTTGCATGTGAATCGCTTATTTATTTTCGGACAAAGATACGTTTTTTTCGCCGGAACTTTAAAAAAGTCCTAACGAAAAAGTTACAGGTTACAAGTTAACAGGTTACAGGCTATTGATATACTTATAACCTCCTGATATGCAGTGTTAAAAAATGACGTTATTTCGTAACCTAAAATCCCTATAAACCGTAATTCACTTACACTTTACAATTTTAACCTGTAACTTGCAATCTGTTAACTTGTAACTTTTTCTTCTTATGCACAACACGAGAGATAGTTTTGGCTCTAAATTCGGGGCAATAGCTGCCCTAGCTGGTTCCGCGGTCGGCTTGGGAAATATCTGGAAATTTCCCTACGAGGCAGGGAATAATGGCGGGGGAGCCTTTCTTCTGGTATACATATTTTTCACGGTAGCCATAGGATTACCGGTAATGCTTTCGGAATTTGCTCTAGGACGCTATTCCGGAAGAAACGCTTTCGGAACCTTCGACCGATTGGAGCCCAAAACAGCCTGGCGTTATTTCGGGGTACTGGTTCTTCTTGCCGCCACGATGATTCTCTCCTTTTACGGGACGGTTGCCGGCTGGACGCTGGAATATGTCTTTAAATCTTTCACCTTCTCTTTTCATGCCGGCACCTATGTTAACTTGAATACCATGTTTTCGGATTTTATCACGAATCCCTATAAACCCGTGTTCTGGCAAATCGTGTTCATGGCTCTCACCGGGTTTATCGTGCTGGCAGGAGTAAAAAAAGGTATCGAACGATACACCAAACTCATGATGCCCCTCCTTTTCGTGCTTATTGTAATACTCGGAATCCGGGCATGCACGCTGGACGGGGCCATGGAAGGGATAAAATTTCTTTTCTTACCCAAGTTCTCGGAACTTACTTCGCAGGGAGTACTTTCTGCTCTGGGACAGGCCTTTTTCTCCTTATCAATCGGCATGGGTGTCCTCTTGACTTACGCCTCTTACATCAAAAAAGATGAAAACCTGACTTCTATATCCTTGCAAGTGATTTGCGCGGACACGTTGATCGCCGTGTTGGCAGGAATTGCCATATTTCCCGCCGTGTTCGCTTTCGACATTGCACCGGATTCCGGGCCGGGCCTTGTGTTCCTCACGTTGCCACAAGTGTTCCAAAGCATGGCTTTCGGGCAACTATGGGCGATTCTTTTCTTTCTCCTGCTAACCATGGCCGCTCTCACGTCCTCTATTTCCCTTCTGGAAGTAATCGTTGCCTTTTTCGTGGAAGAAAAGCACATCAGCCGCCGCAAAGCGACCGTCATATCCACGGTAATCGTCACGATCTTCGGAATTCTATGCACCCTTTCTTTTGGGCCGTTAAAAGAAGTCCATATCGGCAACTTGTCCATCTTCGGGATATTTGATTACGTCAGTTCCAACATACTGCTACCCGTGGGTGGAATCTTGATCTCCATTTACGTGGGATGGAGATTCGACCGCCGTTTACTGGAAGCGGAATTAACCAATAATGGAGAATTGAAACTATGGTTACTGAAACCGTTGATATTCGTCCTAAAATATGTAGCCCCCCTGTTTATCCTCGTGATTCTATTACACTCGCTGGGACTATTCTGATTATTCTCTCAACATTGTAGTTTCCTAAAATTAGTTTACTAAGTTTACAGTAAACTTTTTCAGGGCGATACAAGGACAATACACTATGGATTCGCTACCTCAAGTACATACCAACAACATACCATGAACACATCATCAACAATAGTCAGTGTCGATGATGTGTTCATGATATGTTTAGATTATATTTTAAAGGTAAAGCAAGGATAGTCTAATCATCAGGCAGGGGTTAGTATAGTAAAATAAATTAGTGAAGTTCACCGCTTTTTTCCAATAATTCCCGTGCAGCTCGTTCCGGATCGTCGGCAGAGACAATCGCCGAGATTACCGCCACGCTATCCGCCCCGGCCTGAAATATCGACGCCACGTTATCAGGATGAATTCCCCCGATGGCAACTAACGGATGGCGGGAAACAGATCTGATCCAGCGTAAGCCATCTAATCCCCATTCTACGATAGTATTTGTTTTCGTCGTGGTTGAAAACACGGGACTTGCTGCCACGTAATCCAAATCATAGTCATTGGCCTCCAGCACCTGTTCCGGTGATTCCACGGATAAACCGATAATTTTCCCCTCCGGTAGTAACCGCTTAACCATCTCGTAGGGCATATCGCTTTGTCCCACGTGTACCCCATCAGCATTAGCCGCCAACGCAACATCCACCCGGTCATTAATAATCAGAGGGACTCCGTAAGGAGTCAACACTTCTTTCAACCGAATTGCCCGTTCAATAAATTCTCGGGTTGACGACTCTTTTTCCCGTAACTGTACCATGCTCACCCCACCTTTTACGGCAGCCTCAACCGTACGGTACAAGTCCTTCCCTAATAACAACCCTTCATCCGTAACCAAATAAATTCGCATATCCCTCTTATTCTGAAACTCGTACAATCTGCATGAATTGTTCCTGACTCAAGTTATACATCACATCATATAGATGAAGTTGCAATGTTCCAGGGCCTTGAGACATCCCCACGGCAATCTCGCCACATACCCCCATGAAAGAAGTAGCACTAACAGCTGCCATAAACGGATTCTTTACAACCGCAGCAAACGCCCCCAGAATAGCCGAAGCTGTACACCCCAACCCGGTCACATTCTCCATCATCGGCGAACCGTTATGCAGGTATACTACCCGATCGCCTTCTACTACTAGATCCGTCTCCCCGCTAACGCAAATGACACACTCGACTCGCTGGCTTAACGCTTTGGCTGCATCAAGGCTGTTTAAAGAAGATTCGGAACTATCCACTCCCTTGGATTGTGTTGATAATCCTGCCATAGTCATGATCTCAGATGCATTGCCCCGTATAAAAGTCGGAGTTCCGGCTGCCAGTATATCCCGCAACGTCTGATTACGAAAGCTCGTGGCCCCGGCTCCCACTGGATCAAGTACCACGGGATGCCCCACTTCGTTTGCCCGCCGGATAGCCGCTTTCATGGATTCCACGGTAAAACGATCCAGTGTACCAATATTAATTACCGTGGCACGACATAAAGCCACCATCTCGTCAATCTCTTCCAGGGCGTGTGCCATAATCGGTGATGCTCCAGCGGCAAGCAACGCATTTGCCGTGTTATTCATCACCACGGCATTCGTTATATTATGCACCAGCGGGGATTCTTCCTTCACCCGCTGGATATTTTCCCAAATTTGCTCCAACATGATAATTGAAAACTGAAAGTTGAAAATGAGAGTTTAAAGTTTAGAGTTAAATCAGGAGCGCTGATGAGTGCGGCTGGAATTTAAAATCTAAAATCATTAAATCTAAAATTAATCTATTCTTCTTCCTCCAAATAAATCGTGTACCGATCCCAGAAATTGTGATCGGTGGGTACTTCCTCGTAATAGACTCTTCCGGTAATCGGGGTGGTCTTGTTCACGCTGACTTTAGTAGTTTGGTACTGCATCTCACCCTTAATCCGGTCGGCACCATCCTTGTAAGTGTAGACGATACTTACGCCACTAAGGAAATAATATGAACTAACACGTTTATAGTTCGTCGTGATTGTGGCCATCACCTCGTGCCGGGGACTATCTCCAGCAAGCAGCAAATTACGTCCCAACAAGTTAAACGCAGAAGAAGTTACGTGCATCACGTTCTTGATAATTGCGAAACTCTTTAATTCCACGTACAACTCCCCACTGAATTTCGTTACGTTTGCCGTACCGGAATTTGACAAGGAAGGTTTTAGACATTCATAAGTAACAATCTGCACGGAATCCCCTTCATACATGAATTTTCCTTTACTTCTCAGTTTGAAGTCTCGGAAATTTTGTAAATCCAGTATATTACGAGTATTACGAACAATATCTGCCGTAATAATATCATCGAAATAGATCAAACCGTCAACAGCAGAACCGCTTTCCCCACTCCGGCGAACCTGCGAAAAATTATAATTCAACGCTTTAAACGTTTGCTCCACGTTTGAACGCTTATACCCTTCACTATCATAAATATCCACGATCGCCTCCTTAAATTTCTTCTCCCCGTCGTTTACCTCTACACCATACTCGAAATATCCCTCGTAATTATAGGGCCGTGGAATATAATTCCTCCCAATATTCTTCACCACGTTCTCCAGTAATTTCTTCAACACCAGAGACTCGGCCGTCACGTCCACCTCCCCGATCCCGTAAGTAACCGGTTTCAGAAGAATTTGCACCTCCCCTTTATCTCGTGCCTCGTACACCTTCATCTCCGCGGATGCATATCCCACCGCGGACACTCTCATCATGTAAGTTGCCAATTTTTCCGACACGATCAACTCAAACAAACCATCCATATCTGAGGCAGCTCCCGCCGCAGTTCCGATAATTCCAATATTTGCAAAAGCGATAGGTTGCCGTGTTGTCTCGTCCAGTACAACACCTTTCACCCGAATCTTCCCGTCATTCTGAGCTTGTATGACCGAGAACACTCCTAAAAACAAAATAATTAATGATAGTATTTTTTTATTCATAGCATTTCTATTATTCAAAATTAATTTTCCTCTGCAAAGATATAAAAAAGTTGCAGGTTACAAGTTCACTAGTCGCAAGTTATTAAAAACAATACACCTTGATTAAGGGTATTCAGCTTGTAATTTCAAAGTTCTAAGCGGTGCTGATTACGTTGAATACTTGATTCTAAATCCAGTTAAAATTTCTTTGTAATTATCTTGTGCAGTAAGGCACGTATCAAGCAAATAGTTTCTGACATGACTCCATTCCTGCAATCCACGATAATAAAACATCTTCAACTCTTCCGTGATGATAAACGGGACAAAACCATTCGCCAGACACTCTTTGAACATGATTAACCGACCAACACGTCCATTACCATCCTGAAACGGATGAATGGATTCGAATCTTTGATGCAAGTCAATAATATCCTCGAAAGTCTTAGACTTCTTCGCGTTATATTCTGCCAACAAAGTTTTAACTTCATAGTGGACCAATTCCGGTGGTGTTGTCAAGATTCCGCCCACCTCGTTCGGTAAACGCTTGTAGTCACCAACAGCAAACCAATCTTTACGATGGTCAGACGTTCCGGATTTCAAAATATAATGCAATTCTTTGATATATTTTTCTGAAAGTCGCTCTTCTGCCCGGTCAATAATTAGATCAATACAACGAAAGTGGTTGGTCGTCTCGATAATATCATCCACGTTCACACTTTCATCTGTTATCCCGATCGTGTTGGTTTCAAAAATGTAACGCGTTTGGTCGTGAGTTAAGCGACTTCCCTCGATGTGATTGGAATTATACGTGAGGTCTATTTGTGTACGATGATAAATGCCCCCCTTCAACTTCATTTTCTTCTGTTCTCGCAATATAGCAAGTAATGGCATAACCTCCATTGGGGAAGACTTACGCATGGGCAATCCGGCAGCTTTTGGAATATTCCAAGTTTTACCCGTTAAAAACACCCCCTCGATCTTCCCGGTCGCACAATAGTTGCGTGCAGTACGCTCCGAAATACCGTATTTCCTAGCAAATTCATTCACTGAAATATATTCCATATTAAAATTATCGGCAAGTTTTACATTTAGATTTCAAACAAAGGTAGTTGTTTTTGCCGGTAACGGCAAAAAAACAGACCATGTTTATCGCACATCACACTCAAAAATACACCAGATCGCCTTTCATTAACAATAAATTAAGATTCTGGCATCCCCTACATTCTTTGTTATACACAAATTATTTACTACTTTTGTCACACGACAACAGAAAAGTTCAATTAAAACATTTCAAATATGAGAAAAGGATTATTTTATATATCAGGCATCTTAATATTTACATTACTTCTTTCCTCTTGTGTTTCTAAAAAGAAATACGAGGAGTTAGCCAGAGCGAAAAGGAGCATTGATCGGGAAGTGGCAACTTTGGAGAATGACAAAAAATCATTGGAATCCGAAATGCAGAAACTGAAAGATGACTTCAACGCTGTTCGTTACCAGTTGACAGCGAACAATGCCGCCAAGGACAAACAGATTGATGACCTGAACACCCAATTACGTGCTTTACAAAGCAAGGAATCAGCCTTAAAATCAGAGTTAAAAGACGTGTCAGAACAGGTAAAATCCAAAGTACAAAGCAGCGAAGGACAACTAGCTGAACTACAACTTCAACTAAAAAGGACAACCGAGGAACGGGACCAAATCCGGAAACAGTTGACTGACTATAAAACCAACGCTGACTGGGACAACCGCAAATTGAGCAACGAAGTGGAACATATCAAATCGAGCCTCAAATTCAAAGACAGCGAGATTGCCCGTTTGGAAAAAGAGATTGCCGGGGTAAAAAAACAGTTAGCAGATGCCAAGAGCCAGTTAACCAAGAAAACCCAAGAGGTTGAAAAACTGACAAACCAAGTAAATCTTCTGAAAAAAGAACTTAGCAGGTAATTAAAAATGATTTATATCATTATCAGCATAATAGGGCTACTAGTAATAGTTGCCCTTTTTACATACTCTTCAAAATCAAAAACGAAAACAGAAGAGCCTCCCGTCGTGGCTCCCCCTGCCGATTGTTGTGGGGCTCATGCCATCTGTGAAAAAGGGCTGAAAAAAATAGATGAAAAGATCGAATATTTCGATGACGAGGAACTCGATCAATACAGGGGTATTCCCTCCGACGGTTTCGATGACCAACAAATTGACCAATTCCGGGAAATCCTATACACGATCCGTCCCGAAGAGCTATCCGATTGGTTTATCAGTTTGGAGAAACGAGGAATCGAACTGCCGGATGTTCTGAAACAGGAACTCAATTAGTGTCGAATCAACCTCTTCCTACCCGACGGAATATTTCCGCTCCTATTTTACAATGCAGACAACGATGTGCATCACAATATTCTCGTTTTACCTGTAACAAAGCTTGGGATTGTAAAGCGGAATTCACCTGTACCCCGTAACGGGTCCACGCATCCGAAATATGATTACGTTCCGCCCTCAACTCTTCCAGCCATCGTAACGCCTTATCACAATATCGTTCTTCCCCCCGTTCTTTCCCGTAAATGAACAGGAACGGTATCAAGGCATTAATAATAATTACGTTCTTCATGCTATTCCCCAATTTCTTCACCCGTTTCACGGAAACCACTCCTAATTTATAGTGAGTATCCCAATAAGAAGAGGCGGTTACGTCCAGTAAACCATAAATTTCCGACACGTCTGAGGCATCCAGCACACTGGAAAGCAAGAAATTGAAACGCATCATCAAAGAGGCCAGCAAGGCCAGACGAACCGTGGGAAAAGCTATCGGACGAATCCGCATGAATTTCCATTGAGAAACATTCATGGCTTCCAGTTGGAATTTGGCTGCCTGATACTCGTACTCCTCCCGCAAACCAAGGGCATACTCGTCTGTTTCCGGCACGTCAGCCAACAAACCGGCATACCCTAAAAGCAACGCCTCCACCCGGAAAAGAGATTCACTACTACGAACCACTTTTTTGTAAGATAAGTTTTGAGCCAGCTGGGCGAAAACATCAGCGTTCACGTTCCCAGACCAATACCGTACCAACATCCGGTAGAAACATTCCTCCCAATCATTTTTAGTCTCCCGCAACATCACCTGAATATCTTTACATTTACGTTCCAACCGCTCGATCGCGTACCCCGTGAACAACATTTCCAAACGGGTCGAATCAATCTCTTTCAAGTGTCGATGACAACGGGGTTCAACAGGTACTCCCTGCATGAAAACATACTCATCCCATAACCTATTATCATAGACCAGGGTAATCGCATCAATTTCCCGACCACGAGAATCGTACACTTCCATGTCTGCCTCACCCACCACGGAGAGAATAACATTATTATAGGCCAAATCTTTTTCGTGAGCATGACGGAACCAATCACTTCCTTTCTGATGAATCTCCACGTTTCCCACTTGCACAACATCATTGATACGCACTTTAGCATTAAAGAAATCCGGTCCGGCATCCCGATTCTGAAAACCGACATTTAAAATTTCTACTCTTTTCCCCTTGGTTGACATACACACCGTACTCGTGAAAAGCGAATTCGCCCATACATACTGCAAAAACTCTTCTGTCATAAAATTCACTTGTTAATTGATATGAATATTTCAGACCCTAAAAACGCCATTCACAATATTACGCACTTTTTTACAAAAAAACAAGTGCTAAATTTTTATAAATTCTAATCCTTTCTCCTTTCTATAACGTTTTATACCTATATTTGTTGAAAAGAATAACCAAGCTTTGACTATAACATAAAACAGGAAACGAATATGGAAAATGAGAATTTAACTAAAAGCAAGAAAGATAAGACGTTAATGATAATTATCGGGGTGTTGTCCGCAGTTTTAATCGTACTCTTCGTGTTCTTCCTCGTGGAGAAAAAGGAAAACAGGGAAAATATGATTGTTATTACGGCCGAGAAAGAGGAATTGCAGCAAGAATTGACCGATCTGAGCCACCACTACGATAATCTGAAAACAGACAACGACACGTTGAACGCCAAACTCGTACACGAGCAAGAAAAGATTGCCACGTTGATGGATAAAATGAAGAAATTCCGAAATGATTCTTACGCTGAAATTAATCGTTACAAACGCGAGATCGGAACTTTAAAAACCGTTTTAAGAAGTTACGTGGTACAAATCGACTCGCTGAACCAACTGAATCAAAAGCTCCTTGCCGAAAACAAAGAGGTGAAAAAACAGATGGACTGGGTACGCGAACGCAATAAGACCTTAGAAAAGAAGACGGAAAAAATGGAAGAGACTCTTGAAAAAGCCAACACGCTGGCCGTCGAAAACTTCCACATTTACCCGATCAACAAAAGAGACAAGGAAACCACGTTGAAAAAGTGTTTCCAATTAAAGGCTGATTTTACCATTTCCCGTAACATCACGGCAAAACGAGGTCCTAGAATGATCTACTTGCGGATCACCCGTCCGGATGGAGAAGTACTGGCTGCATCCAGCAAATCATTCTTTAAATTCCAAAATGCCTCCCTGACCTATTCTGCCAGAAGAGAGATCACGTACGAGGGTGAAAAATTGGATGTTGCTATCTATTGGCCGAATGACGGTAGTCTGACGAAAGGAGAATATGTGGCCGATCTGTTCTCGGATAATCAACAAATCGGTTCACTTAAATTTATTTTAAAATAAAAAAAATGAAACAAGTTACAAGAAAATCAGTAAACTAATTAACCTGGGATTTGTAACTTGAAATTTGAAACTAAAATTAATAAACATGAAAACAGATATTGAAATTGCAAACTCGATCGAGATAAAACCGATTTACGAGATTGCAGATAAATTAGGCATAGACAGAGATTTATTGGAACCTTATGGAAGATATAAAGCCAAATTACCGTTAAGTTTAATTGATAAATCAAAGATCGACGGCAAAAAATTGATTCTTGTATCTGCCATATCACCAACTCCTGCCGGAGAGGGTAAAACAACAATCTCCATCGGTCTTACAGAAGGATTGAACCGGATAGGGAAACAAGCAACGGTCGTACTACGTGAACCCTCACTTGGCCCGGTATTTGGAATCAAAGGAGGAGCCACCGGTGGTGGTTACTCTCAAGTCGTTCCAATGGAAGACATCAATCTGCACTTCACGGGTGATTTCGGTGCTATCGAAAAAGCTCATAACCTGCTATCCGCCCTTATCGACAATAATATTCAAAGTAAAACCCATTCTTTGAATATTGATCCTCGTACAGTAACCTGGAAACGGGTGATGGACATGAATGACCGTTCCTTACGCCATATTATCGTAGGCTTGGGTGGTACGTCAGCTGGAATCCCGCGGGAAACCGGATTCGACATTACTGCGGCATCCGAGGTGATGGCCATTCTCTGCTTGTCTGATGATTTCGAGGATCTGAAAAACAGACTGGGTAACATCTTTATCGGTTACACCTTCGACAAGAAACCGATTTATGCCCGGGATCTACACGCACACGGTGCAATGGCGGCCTTATTAAAGGATGCAATCAAACCGAATTTGGTACAAACTTTGGAAGGCAACCCGGCCATCATACATGGTGGTCCCTTCGCAAATATCGCCCAAGGAACCAACTCAATCATTGCCACTCGTATGGGATTAACCCTCTCCGACTACGTGGTGACAGAGGCCGGATTCGGTTTTGACCTCGGGGCGGAGAAATTCTTCGACATCAAGTGTGTGAAAGCCGGATTAAAACCCACCGCTGTCGTTATGGTGGCCACCGTTCGGGCATTAAAATACCACGGGGGAGCCAAACTAGACCAATTGAAAGAACCGAACTTAGAAGCCTTGAAGAAAGGTGTGGCCAACTTGGAAAAACAGGTCGAGAATATGAAGAAATTCAATATCTGCCCCGTTGTTGCCATCAACAAATTTGTTACGGATACCGACGAAGAGATCGCCTTCCTTGCCGAGAAATGTAAAGAACTTGACGTTCCCATGGAAGTGGCTGAAGTATGGGCAAAAGGTGGAGAAGGTGCGGAGAACCTGGCTCGTTTGGTTGCCAAAGTGGCAGAACAATGTACTTGTAACATGAAACCATTGTACGATTGGGAATGGAGTGTTGAAAAGAAGATTGAAACCATTGCCAAAGAATTATACGGTGCAGCCGCTATTGACTACACGGCAGAGGCTAAATCGGACTTGAAAAAAGTGATGGACTTAGGCTTGGATAAACTCCCGGTTTGTATCGCCAAAACACAGAAATCATTGTCGGACAACCCGAAATTACTTGGCCGTCCGAAAGATTTCGTGGTAACGGTACGCCAGATCGAGATTGCATCCGGAGCCGGATTCATCATCCCGATTACGGGTAGCATCATGAGAATGCCCGGTTTACCGGATATTCCCGCTGCCGAAAAAATTGACATAGATAACAACGGTAAGATCACTGGATTGTTCTAAATAAATTTTAAACTGGAGGGTGTGTCAAAAGTCATTTTTCAAACTCCCTCCCCCCTTCGGGGTACTCCCTCTATAAACAGAGGGAGAGTTGAAATACTCCCTTTCTTCGGGAAGAATCTCCAGCTCCTTCTCTGTTTATAGAAGAGGTGGCACGAAGTGACGGAGGAGTTTTTTGAGGATAAAATACCTTTTGACACACCCTCCTTATTTTCGTTCTAAGCCATGGATACCATTGATATTGTCAAGTTTCCCCCGTATGCAAGTAACGAAACGCTACAAGTGTTAAGCTACCACCTGGACCGGGAATGTAATCGTATCACCTTGAAGGAAGTAAACTGGCCGGATACCTATCCTTATCGCCCGGATATCCATTTCCGGATTGCTTATAACGAACAGCACATTTTCTTGAAATTTGACGTGCATGAAAATGAATTCCGAGCCACGGAAATCACGGATTGCGGACACGTGTGGGAAGATTCCTGCGTGGAACTTTTCATCCAATTGGAAGACGGGGACGGATACTACAATATTGAAATCAATGCGATCGGTACAATCTTATGCGCTTACGGTACGGGTAGAGAGAATCGCAGCCTAATGCCAATGCAAATAAGTACCACCATTCTCAGGGATTCTACCATAAAATTCAACAATGAGAATCAAGATGAAGCTTTTTATCAATGGTCACTGATTATCAGATTCCCTCACACTGCTTTTTTCAAACACACTTTTATGCCCACTTCCGGAACCACGATCAGGGGAAATATTCATAAATGCGGGAACAAACTTCCCCACCCTCACTTTGTCACGTGGAATCCGATTCCAACGGAAAAACCGGATTTCCATCGACCGGAATTCTTCGGAACACTTATTTTTAAATAACTAACCATGAAAACAGGATTATTCATACTGATAGCTGGAATTTTCTGCGTGTTGCTGAATGACTCGCTTCTATTTTTACAGATCAGACGTTATTTCAAGCGAAAAATATGCTCGTATTTATTCTGGCTGCACTCTTTGTTTTTCGTGGCTTGTATCGTGTGGTATCACTTGTTTATCCCAACTCTAAAAGGTCCGGAAGCCTATTTCTGGGTGGAAAAATGTATCTCTATTATCCTGCTGTTCTATACCCCCAAGACTTTGTATATCATTGTAAATGCTTTCTCTATCTTATTGAGGATGGCTAAATGCATTCCTGCTGCCAGAATCGTGAACAGACTGGCTCTAGGTATAGCTCTAGCCTCTTTTATTGTTATATTGAACGGGATCACGTGGTACAGGTACAGCTACAAAATTGAGCGGGAGACCGTGTGTATCAAAACTCTACCCGACGCCTTCAATGATTTTCGCATCGTACAACTAACCGATTTACACTTGGGAAGTTACGGAGAACATTATCCCGGAATCACGAAACTCGTGGATGAAGTAAACCGGTTAAATCCCGACTTGATCGTGTTTACCGGAGACATGGTAAATAGTTTTGCCTCGGAAATGGACCCTTGGATCGAAACCTTAAAAAAATTAAAAGCCAAATACGGCAAATATGCCACGACCGGGAACCATGATTACGGTACTTACGTGAAGTGGCCCTCGAAAACAGACCAAGAGAATAACCTGAAACAGTTTTTCAAGAATATGGAACGGGCTGATTTCACGATGCTGAATAACACGAATGTCCCGCTTGTCATCGCGAAGGATACGCTTTATTTGGCCGGGGTTGAAAACTGGGGACTTCCCCCCTTTCCTTGTTTTGGTAAATTAGCTCAAGCCTTGGAAGGAACAGACGGTTATCCCGTCATTCTCCTTTCTCACGACCCGTCTCACTGGCGACACGAGGTACTAAATTATCCTGTGGACCTCATGCTGGCAGGTCACACGCACGCCATGCAACTGGGAATCACCATCGGCAGTTTCCGGTGGAGCCCGGCAGTGTACGTCTACCCGGAGTATAACGGACTGTATACAGCAAACGGCCAGCAATTGTACGTCTCCCGGGGAGTTGGTTATCTGGGATTCGCCGGACGTATCGGCCAAAGACCGGAAATCACCTTAATCAAGTTAACCAACGATTGTAAATAATGAAATCTTCCCGGAAAAACTCTTTCAGTACCAGATTGACCATCTATATATTATCCGTTTGCACGGTCATATTTCTGGTCATCTTTATCATCCTGTATGTATTGCCGAGAATATCACAATACAAAAATGTCACGATGTACTCGGAACTAATCGCTGAACAGGCAGAAAATCAAATTAAAGAACAAGGCAGGGTGATTGAAAGAATTAATTCCATGCTGAAACTCGAGCCGATAAAAGACCTGCTTATTGCCGGAGATCGTAACACGTTTAAGTCCGTATTGAAAAACTCCCCCGAAATATGTGGTTGCGCCTTAGAATACGAACCGGGCTATAAAGATCATGATGTGTTTGTTTACCGCCATAAGGACTCCGTCCATTTCAAAAAATTGTCACACGGTAGTATCCATTTTTCCACAGAACGTTTGGACAAAGACGCCCATGCTCAAAGAAAATCTTATTGGAGTAACTACTATTACAGTTTTTCCTATATCAAGCAACGGGTTTTCTCCCGTTTCGAGCCGATGTATGATTCGAAAAATCAATTTGTGGGGTATCTACGACTGGATATTTTCTTAGAAGAATTCACGGATTTTGTCAATCACCTGTCTCTCTATAAAACAGGTTATGCCTATCTAATGAACCGGAACGGTATTCTGATTGCCCACCCGAATCAAGAAATCCGAATGTTCAGTGATATTCGTAAATACGCAGAAACTAAAAATATTGATTACGAAAAAATCCTCAAAAGAGCCACGAAAGAAGAAAGCGGATCGGGTGAAATATCCATTGATCACGTTCGTTTCTTCGTGTATTTCAAACATATGCCCCACACGAAATGGGTATTGGTTGTTATCTGTCCGCATCACGAAGTGTTTGATTCTATCGCCCGTATTAACGATCTGATCCTGATCTGTTGCATCTCCTGCTTGATTCTTCTTTTCTGGGTGGTTATCCGGGTGATCAAGCGTTTATTCTACCCGTTGAAACAATTCTCAACAGTCACACGCATGATTGCTGACGGTAATTTCAATGAACCTATACCCATGATCGGGAATAAAGACGAGATACAGGAACTACGGGAATCATTTGTCTATATGCAAAAAAGGATCGTTGAATCGATCGAGAATCTTAGGATCAGCACGATCGAAAAAGAGAAGATAGAAGGTGAAATGCGTGTAGCTCAACGCATCCAAGAAAGATTCCTTCCCTCAATCCCCCGAATCTCGAAATTCCATTTCTCCCTGTATGCCCGTTTGGAACAATCCAAGGCTGTCGGCGGAGATATGTACAGTTATTTCGTGAAAAGAAACTGCCTCTATTTTATCGTGGGTGACGTGAGAGGGAAAGGTATTCCAGCCGCCTTGTACATGGCTTCGGTCTCCACCCTCTTTAATTATATCGCTCCCCGGAAACGTACTTCCTCGGACATCTGTAATACTATTAATAATTACATGAGTGACAACGTGGAAGACGATATGTTCATCACCATGTTCGTCGGTATTCTCGATTTAAAGAACGGGATACTATCTTATGCTAACGCGGGCCATCCTTTCCCGATTCTATGTACACGGGAAGAGAAAGAGGTGAAATTCCTTGAAGATTCATTGGGTATTCCAATCGGTGTTATGCGAACCATGTATAAAGAAAGCCGCTATCAAATGGAAAGTGGCGATATGCTCTTCCTATACACGGACGGGTTGACCGAGGCCCAGAATTCTGAACGCCATTTTTACGGGAAGGAACGGGTGAAAAAGGTTATCGAATCCAACCCTTGTGACACCCCGCAACAACTAGTTCATATCGTCTTAGATGATCTGAAAGAATATACCGGGAATAGCCATGAAGAGGCGGACGATCTGACATTGTTTGCTGTGCAATATTTATAAAAGGGAGGAGGGACAAAAGTCGTTTATCAAACACCCTCCCCTTTTGATTCATTTTTTAAAATCCCGATCAACAACTTGTAAATAAGCTTTCAATAACTCTCCATCTTGGGGATTGGTGTTAGGTCCTATCGGCTTTTTTGTTTTCAGATCATAGATGTATGCCCCGTTATTCGTCACCACTGCCGCCGCATTCGTGAAAGAATAAAAAGCAAAAGGTTTGGCCGTCGGGTTCAACAGATTCTTGCTGTAATGGAATGCCTCGGCGTTCATTCCCAACTGGGCAAACAATGTTGCCACCATATCGGTCTGAGATCCCAATGTATTGACCACGGAATCCTGCACGTTCATCGCTCCTCCCGTGAAGATCATCGGAATTCGATAAGCCTCCGGCAAATGAGGTTGTAAATTCCCCACGTGACGGGTTCCATGATCGGCTACCAGCACGAATAAGGTATTATCCCAAAGCCCCGATTTCTTACACTTTTCAAAGAATTCTCCCAGACATTGGTCCGTGTACGCAATCGCATTCTTCAACTTGGAACCGCTATCATCTCCCGGAATCTTTGTCTCCATAGGAACGATAAAGGGTTCATGACTACTCATAGTAAACGCCATATACATGAACGGTACTTGGGCAATTCGTAAATCTTCGTAAAGACGATCAAGCATATACCCGTCATGTACCCCCCATTTGAAACGGTTCTCGATGGCCTCTCCCGAAAAATCATCCTCGGTAACTGTACCCTGAAAACTCATGGTCACGTAAGAACGGAAGCCGCCAAAATTGAGATCCCCTGCATAATAAAAACGAGTAGAGTACCCTTCTGTTTCGAAATTCAGCGGGAAACGGGGTTGTTCATAAGTCTTGTTCGGGTATTTCAACATGGATGCATTCGGATAAGCGGGGAAACCGCTGATCACCCCCAAAATACCCCGGTCTGAACGATTTCCGGTTGCGTATATATTAGAGAAAAATATCCCTTCCTTGGCTATTGCTTGTAAATTCGGCATGGCGTCCCAAGCGTTTAATGTGAATGTTTCCAACAAGAGTACCACCACGTTAGGTTTATCGGTTTTCAATACCTTGGGATAATCTCCCGTTTCCACATACACGCTATCCACCAACTGTTGAGCCTTATCCTCCGGCATAAAAGCATAATTTCCCTTTACCTTGTCAATATGCATTACCTCGTACAGGAAGTTCCATACCGGATTAACCGCAGCCTGATTCGCGTACATATTTTTGTTATTGAAAAACACGAAACTCACGTTCATTGGGGCCACGTTGAAACCGCCTCTCACGGGAATAAACGCAACACCACCTAAAATAAGATATACGACACCGTACCATAATGCCTCCCGTCTGTCCGTACGAAGAGTCTTGGCCACCCAACGGCGGTAAATCGCGTAAAAAACAGCCACCATGACTGCATAGAGTAACAAGAGCAACAGAATCAACCCCGTCGGAGTTGAGGCCATCGCCTCTCCGGGTGTCTTCAAGTAAAACAAGGG
>NZ_JBCOSQ010000015.1:36723-85301 GCF_040920905.1 Butyricimonas sp. RTP31003st1_G1_RTP31003_210430
CAGAACACAGGACAACAAAATCACGTATCCGCCAAACGAAAGATCCATGCGGAACCCTTTGGCAAAGATCATCATATAATCATGTCCGGTAAGAGTGACCGTCTCCTTGTATTGATATATCAAGAACACCACCTTGGCCACCCATGAAAATACAATCCAAAAGAGATAGTATTTTAGCAAAAACAGTAATTTATCACGCATAGATTAATTTTAGATTTTAAATTTTAGATTAAACTCCTCCGTCAGCTTCGCTGCCACCTCCTCTATAAACAGAGGAGGAGCTGGTAACTCTTCCCAAAGACAGGAAGTATTTCAACTCTCCCTCTGTTTATAGAGGGAGTACCCCGAAGGGGGGAGGGAGTTTATTTTTCATTTTCAATTCTCCATTTTCAATTATTAAAACGGTGCTTTACTACTATTCGCCGGATTCTCGAAACTCTTGCCTCCCTCCTGGAAATCGGAATCCAATTGTGGCATTTGTGGAGCCGCATCCTCGTTCATCCGGGAGCCGAAAGTAACCGTCTTCACGGTAGAACCTCCCGATGCAAACGGAGAAACTTCTTCCAAATCACAGAATTGTGCCAACTCGTTACGGAACCGCAACTGAATCTCCCCTACCGCACCGTTACGATGTTTGGCTATAATAATATCGGCAATTCCTTTCAAGCTGTTTCCCATACTGTCCTCCATGATCCCGTAACGTTCCGGACGGTGAATGAAAAGCACCATATCGGCATCCTGCTCGATGGCCCCGGATTCACGCAAGTCAGACAACATCGGTTTCTTGGCATCTCCCGTACGTTGCTCAACACCACGATTCAACTGGGACAAGGCGATCACCGGTATATTTAATTCCTTGGCAATAATTTTCAACTGCCGCGAAATCATACTTACCTCCTGTTCCCGGTTTCCCCGCATATCCGCCCCGGCAGTCATCAACTGCAAATAGTCGATAATCAACACCTTGATTCCGTATCTTTGTTGCAGACGGCGACACTTGGCCCTCAACTCGAATATAGAGAGGGCTGGGGTATCATCCACGTATATCGGGGCCTTGATCAAGGCCTTAATTTTCGAGTGTAACTGTTGCCACTCTTCCTCGCTTAACTTACCATTACGTATTTTCTCGGAACCCAACTCGGTCTCGCTAGCAATCAGACGGTTCACTAACTGCACCGAAGACATCTCCAAAGAGAATAAAGCAATGGGCTGGTTATGGTTCACCGCCATATTCCGGGTCATGGACAACACGAATGCCGTTTTACCCATAGAGGGACGGGCGGCAATAATCACGAGGTCGGAAGGCTGCCAACCGGAAGTCACTTCATCCAAAGCGTTGAACCCGGAAGGAACCCCACTCAATCCATCTGCACGTTTACCGGCAATCTCTATTCCTTTGATCGCTTCATCAATCAAAGCATTAATAGCCGTTGTCTCTTTTTTTATATTTCCCTCGGCAATTTCGAACACCTGCTTTTGGGCCATATCCACCAAGTCGGCCACGTCTGTTGCCTCGTCGTATGCCTTGTTCTGTATATCGGTACATACCCGGATCAATTCCCGCTGGATATATTTCTGTACCACAATACGGGCGTGGAACTCGATATGAGCCGCGGATGCCACCTTCGAAGTCAGTTGAGCCAAATAGTAATATCCCCCGATCTCTTCCAGTTCCCCCAAACGTTTCATCTCCTCGCTCACGGTAAGAATATCCACCGGTTCGTTATTCAAGGAAAGGTTTTGAATTCCCCTGTATATCTTTTGATGTGCCTCCTTATAAAAACATTCCGGTTTCAAGAAGTCACTCACGGTAATAAACGCATCTTTCTCCAACATCAGAGATCCCAAGATAGCCTCCTCCAGATCCACGGCCTGTGGTGGCATTTTCCCGTATTCGGTTTGTAATGACTTGTAATTATACTCCGGTTTCTTCGCCATATTAAATCACTTTTAACTCTTTCAATTTCCAGAAACAACGAACAGTTGCCCGCACGTCCGCCAAAGCATCATGAGCATTCTCGAATCCCTCCCCGAACAGAACCTGGTGTAACTCGGATAACTTCGGAGATTTGAATCCCTGTTTTCCACCCGGCAATTTACAATAATTCGTGGACATTTTCATCGTACAGTATTTCGGTTTCAGAAATAAAGAAGTCATCATCCGTTTCCGCTCGAATTCAGCTCCCACAATACATTCGTCAAAACTGATATTATGCCCGATCAAGGCATAGGCCACATCTATCTTATCCGAAAACAGCTCCAAGGTGGATAACAAATCTTGCCCTTCCTCTTGAGCTTTTATCGTGGTAATCCCGTGTACACGGGATGCCTCCACCGGAATAGAAAAACCTTCCGGTTTAATAATATCGCTACGTTCCTCGATAATATTCCCCTTATCGTCACACATAATCCACGCAAGCTGCACCAACCGGGGCCAATTATCAACGTCCGTCACGGGAGCATTCCAACGCTGCGGAAGTCCCGTCGTTTCCGTGTCAAAAAATAAAAACATCTTTACTATATTTACGATTTATGACTTACGATTTATGATTTTCTTTACCACGCCTACACCTGAAATCATAAATCGTAAATCCGAAATTATTTCGTTTCGCCGTTTTCAAAACTCTTGTTATACTGGTGCATAGCCCGGTAGCTCATACCCATGCTGGAGAACCCACCATCGTGGAACAAATTCTGCATGGTCACTTTACGGGTCAAGTCAGAGAACAAGGTAATACAATAATTCGCACACTCGTCTGCCGAGGCATTTCCCAACGGGGACATCCGTTCTGCAAAATCAATCAGAGAGTCAAAACCTTTAATACCGCTACCAGCCGTGGTTACCGTCGGGGATTGTGAAATCGTATTGACACGAACCCGCTTTTCCCGTCCGTAAATATACCCGAAACTACGAGCGATAGACTCCAACATCGCTTTGGCATCCGCCATGTCATTATATTCGAACATGGTACGCTGTGCAGCCACGTATGAAAGCGCCACAACAGACCCCCATTCATTAATCGCGTCCAATTTCTTTGCCGTCTGGAGAACCTTATGGAAAGAAATAGCCGAAATATCCAATGTTTTTTGTAAAAAATCGTAATCCAGATTATCGTAAGGACGTTTTTTTCTCACGTTCAACGACATGGCTACCGAGTGTAATATAAAATCAATCTTCCCACCCAACAATTCCATCGCTTCTTTAAATAAACGCTCCAAATCTTCCTCACTAGTTGCATCTGCAGGAATCAATGGAACATTATTCTTCTCCGCGAAATCCTTGATCTGTCCCATCCGAATAGATAATTCAGTGTTCGTCAACACGATCTCGGCCCCCTCTTCCAAACATTTCTCCGCCACTTTCCACGCGATGGACATCTCATTCAACGCACCGAATATTATCCCCTTTTTTCCTTTCAATAAATTGTAACTCATAAAACTGTATTAAATTAAAAAATTCTTTCTACTGTTAAAATTGACCGAGTAGCAACCGGGCATTCTCCAACGCTGCATCACTGACAACACTCCCGCTGATCATTCCGGCTATTTCCGCCACCCGCTCTTCATCTGTTAAACGACGGATACGGGAAATTGTTCCCACCTGATCGTCTTCTTTATATACCTTAAAGTGGTGATCTCCCGCCGCGGCAATCTGGGGCAGATGGGAAATACTGATCACCTGCATCCGGCGAGCCATCTCTTTCATCATCTCAGCCATCCGGTGAGCGATTTCCCCGGAAACCCCCGTGTCAATCTCGTCAAAGATAATGACCGGCAACTGTTTCGTGCGG
Organism: Butyricimonas sp. RTP31003st1_G1_RTP31003_210430; assembly: GCF_040920905.1. Classification (NCBI taxonomy): domain Bacteria; kingdom Pseudomonadati; phylum Bacteroidota; class Bacteroidia; order Bacteroidales; family Odoribacteraceae; genus Butyricimonas; species Butyricimonas sp. RTP31003st1_G1_RTP31003_210430. The sequence continues at coordinate 40,515 of NZ_JBCOSQ010000015.1, forward strand.
GACAGGATATACTTCAGCGACAACATCAACCGGGAAATTTCTCCCCCGGACGCCACTTTTACCAGTTCTCCCGGCTCCTGATTCTTGTTCGCCGAAAACAAGAAACTCACGTCATCTTTTCCCGTCGTCGTAAAATGATCCAACGGGGTGATCATAACCTTAAACACGGCATGTTTAATCCCCATGCTTACCAGCAATCCCCGCATCTCTTCTCTCAATTTCTCCTCCGACGCCACACGGGCTTTATGTAGCTTACCCGCCAACGAATCCATTTCCGTCTCCACGGACTTAATTTGTTTTTCCAATATTTCGATCTGTTCCGCAAAGGATTGTATTCCTTTCAACTTCTTCCCTAACTCCTCCTTTAAAGCGATCAGTTCCTCGACTTTTTCCAACCGGTGCTTGTGTAGCAAATCATACATCACGTTCAACCGCTCGTTGATCACGTCGACTCTTGCCGGGTTGTATTCCACCCGTTCCGCCATTCGTTCCGATTCATCGGCTATATCTTCCAGTTCGAGAATCACCGAACTCAGACGTTGCTCGTAATCGGCAGCCTCTTTCACGATCCCCTCCAATGTCGCCATCCGATTCTTCACCCCTTTCAAGGCCTGAATAACGGGATTATCCGATTCCGTTAATACATACGTCGATTCGGAAAAGGCAGATTTAATATTCTCCGCGTTATTCAACACGGCCAGCTCTTCCTCCAACTCCTGCTGTTCTCCTTCTCGCAGACGGGCTTCATCCAGCTGGTTAAACTGGAATTTCAAATAATCTTCCTCTTGCTCGGCCTCTTTTGCCCGCTGTTTTAGTGAAGTCAGTTCTGACAACAATCCCTGTCGGTGGGTATATTTTACCCGGTAATCTTTCAACAACGCTTGATTACCGCAAAAAGCATCCAGTATTTCCAATTGATATTCCGGTTGCCCGATAAGTAAGGACTGATGCTGCGAATGCACGTCGATCAAGAAACTCCCGAACTCTTTCAATAATTTGTTATTAACGGGAGTATCATTAATAAACGCCCTCGATTTGCCGTCTGCCGTCAATTCTCGTCTCACAACCACCTCGTCGTCATAATCCAAGTCGTTATCAGCAAACCATGGCTGTAAATCGTACCCCACGACATCATACGTGATCTCGACCACGCATTTTCTGTTCTTATCCATAATGGCTGCAACATCAGCCCGCTGTCCCAACGTCAGCCCGATCGCACCCAACAAAATGGATTTTCCCGCACCTGTTTCCCCGGTAATAATCGTAAATCCCTTCTCTAGCTCGATATTCGTTTTATCGATCAAAGCGTAATTTCCTATATGGATGTTCTTTATCATTCCTACAACCTTTATTGCATAAATCATGCGAAAGTACTAATAATTTTCCATTTTCAATTTTCCGTTTTCAATTTAATTAGTACTTTTGCGCACCGGTTTAAACATATAGTTCTTTATAAAATGACAAGTAGAAGATTAATTAGAATTAAAGTTTTACAGCTTTTATATTCTTACACGAAGAAAGAGGGAGTGACAATTACGGAAGTGGAAAGAGATTTGTTCAAAAGTATAACCAAAAGTACGGATTTATACTACCACGTTTTCCTCTTAATCACGGAAATCCAACGTCGTGCATTTTTAAAAATAGATGCTGCCCGTAATCGGAAACTTGCATCACAAAGAGAGTTAAACCCGAACACCCGCTTTATTGACAACCCGGTAATCAATCAAATTGCCAATAACCGAAAATTCAAGACCTATGTTTCCACGAATCTGGTTTCCTTGAACGAGTGTCAAGATGTGGTCGCCTTGCTGCATGACCGCATGATGGAAATGGATTTTTTCAAGCTTTACATGTCCAAACCCAGCGTGACTTACGAGGATCACAAGAAACTCGTGCTTGACATGATCTCGGAATTAATCGCAGAAGATGAAGATTTCGACCAAGCCATGGAAGAAAAGAATATTTTCTGGAATGACGATTTCGAACTCGTGTTGAGCATCGTGTACAAAACGGTGAAGAATATGAAAGAAAGCTATTCAGAAGACACCGTTTTCTTTATCTCCTTATATAACGAGGAAGAAGACTTGAGTTTTGCGAAAACCCTGTTCCGGAAGTCCATTCTCGACATGAAAGAAAACTTGGAATTAGTGGATCAGTTCACTACCAACTGGGAACTCGACCGAATTTCCGACATGGATAAACTAATCATGGATGCGGCAATCTGCGAACTGAAATATTTCCCCTCAATCCCCGTGAAGGTGACTCTGGACGAGTATATCGAGATTTCCAAGAACTATTGTTCCCCGAAAAGTAGCGGGTTTATTAATGGTGTTCTCGACAAAACCGTGGCTCTTCTGAAAGAAAAGAATGAAATCAGAAAAGTCGGTCGAGGTTTGATGGAGTAATACTACCCCCTCCAGCTCCCCCTTACACAGGGGGAGAGCTGATTACCAGGCGGTTTCCCTCCCGTGTAACGAGGGTTAGAAGCCGTAGCCATTTCACAAATTCAACTTTTGGGTTACTCCTTTTCTGTTCATGAATAATATTTTCCGTTCTGTCTTTGGTGCTTTCAAGCGATTCCTTTCCTTTCTTTCTTGGGAGCGTTTCAATATAGTCTCACGCCTAGCATCATTAGATTTCGGGTACAAATCAACTAGAAGTTACCGTCCCCGCCTCGGTAAGTTATCGGCAACTTATCGGTAACTTATCGAGGAGTTATGCACGAAACACTAGTGAGAGTATACTGAGAAACAGAAGAATAACTAACGAAATAGGACCCATTCACACTTGCCACACAAAACATTAATTAACAGATCACCTATTTTATCCCAATAAATAAAGGGTGACAAAAGCCACCCTTTACATTCTAAACTAAACTAACCAAACTTTTGTATCACTACAATAGTCAACTCATACGCTATATTAGCTTTGTAAATATAGAATATAAATATTAAAAAAACAAGTTTTTTTTAATATTTACTTGAAAAATCTTTAGCCTGATAATTCTCGATATACTCCACAGCCTCTTCCACCGTATTTACGACGACATACAGCCCATCATAGGCCTTCGACACGAATCCTTCCTTGCGAATATTACTGATAAAAAGGAAAAAATACTCGTAAAAATCGTTCGTATTAAGGAAAATAATTGGTTTATTATGTATTCCAAGCTGTTTCAAGGTAATCACTTCCGTGATCTCCTCCAGCGTTCCCCATCCCCCGGGTAAAGCGATAAAAGCATCTGCTTTTTCACGCATCATGCTCTTTCGTTCTTTCATATCGGGAGCCACGATTAATTCGGAAATACCTTCTGCCGAAACACCCCGGTCCACGATGCATTGCGGAATGATCCCGGTCACCTCTCCCCCACTATTTTTCACGGCATCCGACACCTCACGCATCAACCCGCAATTTGTCCCGCCATACAGCAACCCCCATCCCCGCATCACGATCTCTTTCCCCAAATCAGCCGCGGCCTCAAAATACACGTTATCGACACTCTCCGATGATGCACAAAACACACAAATTTTCATAGATTAAAAGTTACAGGTTGCAAGTTATTCATTTCATAAAACAAGTTGCAGATTAATAGTACAAACCTGTAACCCATTAACCTGCAACTTGGAACTACATTGACGCTTAAGCGTCAATGTTAGCGTATGTAGCGTTCTGTTCGATAAACTGCCTACGAGGCGGCACATCGTCCCCCATAAGCATAGAGAAAATACGGTCTGCCTCGGCAGCATTCTCGATCGTCACCTGACGCAACGTTCTGCCATCGGGAGACATCGTCGTGTCCCACAACTGTTCTGCTGTCATTTCACCAAGACCTTTGTAACGCTGGATATGCAAACTGCTCTCTTTACCCGCTCCCATTTCCTGGATCAATTGCAAACGCTGTTCTTCCGTCCAGCAATAGCGTTGATCCTTTCCTTTCTTCACGGAGTAAAGAGGCGGGGTTGCGATATACAAGTAACCGTTTTCAATTACCGATCTCATGTAACGGAAAAATAATGTCATGATCAACGTGGCAATGTGCGCCCCGTCAACGTCGGCATCGGCCATGATCACGATCTTGTGGTAACGTATTTTTTCCAAATTAACCGCTTTACTATCTTCCGCCGTACCAATCGTGATACCCAAAGCTTGGAAGATCATCTTGATCTCCTCACTTTCCCACACGCGATGAGCCAACGCCTTCTCCACGTTCAGGATTTTACCTCTCAATGGAAGGATTGCCTGGAATTTACGGTCACGCCCTTGTTTAGCCGTACCCCCTGCCGAGTCTCCCTCAACAAGGAATATCTCGCAGTTCTCCGGGTTATTATCCGAACAATCCGCCAATTTACCGGGCAAACCGGAACCGGAAAGCACCGTCTTCCGTTGCACAAGTTCACGGGCTTTACGGGCCGCGTGACGAGCTTGTGCGGCAAGGATTACCTTGTCCACGATAGCACGGGCATCTTTCGGATGTTCCTCCAGATAATTTGCTAATGCGACACTTACTGCTTGAGCCACGGCCGACCCGACCTCAGTATTACCTAACTTGGTCTTGGTCTGTCCCTCGAATTGAGGTTCTGCCACCTTCACGGAAATAATAGCTGTCAGACCTTCACGGAAATCCTCCCCGCTAATATCAAACTTCAACTTGCTTAACATCCCGGAATTATCAGCATACGTCTTCAAGGTTTGCATCACTCCCCGACGGAATCCGGCAAGGTGTGTTCCCCCCTCGATCGTGTTGATATTATTCACGTAAGAGTAAACATTTTCCTTGAACTCCGTGTTGTAATGCATGGCCACCTCGATCGGAATTCCATTCTTTTCGGTCGTGATATGAATGGTTTCGTCAATTAATTTCTCCCGGGTTTCATCCAAGTATTCCACGAATTCACTCAATCCTTTTTCCGAGTAGAAAACTTCTGACTTAAACTCGTTCGTGTCCGGATCAATCGTCCGTTTATCGGTTAACGACAAACGGATACCCCGGTTTAGGTAAGCCAACTCCCGCAAACGGGCAGCTAAAATATCATATTTATATTCTGTTACATAAAATATAGAATCATCCGGCTTGAAATAGATCGTCGTACCCGTCCGATCCGTCTCGCCAATCACTTGCACATCTGCTAACGGGAATCCTTTACTGTACTCTTGGCGCCAGATTTTACCTTCACGATAAATGGTTGCGACCAATTTCGTGGAAAGCGCGTTCACACAGGATACACCCACCCCGTGAAGTCCTCCGGAAACCTTGTAAGAACCTTTATCAAATTTACCACCGGCATGCAGAATCGTCATCACGACTTCCAGTGCCGAGCGATTCTCTTTCTGGTTCATTCCCGTCGGAATTCCACGTCCATCGTCAGACACGCTGATCGAGTTATCCTCGTTAATCGTTACATCGATATTTTTACAATAGCCAGCCAACGCCTCGTCAATCGAGTTATCGACCACCTCGTACACCAAATGATGCAATCCTTTCGTATTAACATCTCCAATATACATGGACGGACGCATACGAACGGCCTCCAACCCCTCCAACACTTGAATACTATCAGCCGAATACTCGTTATTCGTTTGCTCTATTTCTTCACTCATGTTCTGCTCTAATTCTTCACTCATATGATATATTTAATTGTTTTTTCTTATTTCTTATATTTGCTAAACTGTTCATTCACAGCCGGAATTTCATCCCGGCTCAAAACATACAAATATACGAAAAATTCATGTAACTTTAGCGAAATCAAGCGAGATTATACAAGATTATCTTTGAAACAATTTCCACTGGAGAACTTCTCCTTTCACGAAAAGAGACTCCTTTCGGAAGGCAACTTTCTGTTCGCTATTCATTTTCTGCACGGAAGAGATCAGCCAGCCGGAATTATACTCGGCCCGGTTGAAAAATTCGATCGTGAACATATAATTTTTCACCTGCAAACAATAGTACTTTATAGATTCGATTTTTTGTAGTTCTGCCGTCCCGCTGTACGTCAACCAAGAGAAAAGAGTCAGGTAATCCGGCTGAATCTCCTTCGCCCAATAGGTCACCAACGAAGTGTCTGCTACCATATTACTTGAAAGTTCCATGAAGTTCAATTCATTATTAGCCGGGCCGATAAAGAAAAGAGAATCCACTTTCGGCGTGAAAGCCTTCTCGTTAAAAGGGCTACATCCCACGATAACCCATCGGCTATCGCCCTGTTCCCCCTGTTGAACTTTTAACGTCAAATTCACGCGTTCTTCCTTTCCCTTTATCTTAATTTTGCAAGTAATCACGGCATACCAATCCGGATCATAAAAAGACATCAAGGTGGAATCCTTCACGACCTGTTTCACGAATTCCTTTACAACCGGACTTTCCACCAATTTCTCGTTTCGTTGATTTACCAGGAATTGAATCATCATTTCCCGATCCTTCATTACCATAGCCATCTTTTCCAACAAAACGGAATCTAAATTCTCCTGCTGAAACGCATGTACCGTGTATTTCCCGTTAAAACGCTGGAAAAACTCGTCCAGCATTTTAACACGCATCGTCAACACGTTATTTATCGCCCTGTCATCGTCAAGACCTTGAGCCTCCAGAGTAACGCTCTGTAAACCACAAATAACGAGAAAGATGTATTTATATAAATTCAGTATTTTCAAGGTATTATATATTATTATCCGTGATCGAAATATCCCCCAGTTTTACTTCGTAATACGTGCCTTCCGGCTTTTGAATAGGAACAAGTATGATCTGTATGTTCTTTTGCACGACATCGGAATAGGGACGATCACCTTCTCCCGTAAACTTTTGGCTCATAGAAACCACAGCTTCGTACTTCCCATCCGGACGTTTCTTGAAATTAGAAATGAAAAAAACATCATAAAAACGGATCGTCACTTTATCGTACACTTTCTCGGACAAGAAAGCAAGTTTCACCAAATACTGACGAACTTTTAGTTTCCGGGGCTTAGGCCGGGATGTTGAATTTACCTCTACGATACGGTTTTCATCTGAAAATAGACGTACGGCATTTTCGACTGCCGCGTTCTTGGCTGTTTTAGAAGTATTCTGATCGTTCTTCACCAAGACTTCCAGATAATTCTGTAATGATTGTATCTTGTTTATGGCCTGCTTTTTAAATTCCTCACCACTAATCTCGTTCGATGGGAATAACTTATTCCTGAAAGTCTGGGCAGAAGTACTCAAAACGGCCAGCGTACAGACGCACGTGAATAGTAAAACTCTCTTTATCATAGTCATATCATTTTGTTACCACTAATTCGGTTATTTTCTTCGCATCATTCTTGGTCACGGAAATGACCTGATATACTTCCCCCGTTAACCATAAATGATTCAAAAACTCCTTGGGAGTAGAACGCTGACCGATAAACCGGTCCTCCACGCAGACAGAATCAGGTGCGGCAAAGTCACTTAAAACTGTGTTCAATTGGGTGGGTGGTTGCGATAAATCTACATGTCCGGCAGACACCTCGCCTAAATTTTTCTGGATAAGCTCTATGATCTGGTCATTATTGGCAACGGGAGTTTCCGGGGTATTAATAGGATAGAAATACCACACGGCAAAAGCCACCGCCAACAGAACAACGACTAAGGTAGATATTCCGGCTACTTTTGCCACTTTAGCCCCTTGTTTCTTCCCACAATAGATGCAATATTTATATCCCGGATTCAACCAATTATGACAAGCCTTGCACGAGTGGGCTCCATTCAACACCAAACCGCATTCCACGCAATATAACGCATCAGAATCATTATCATGACCACATCGAGAACATTTCATAACACTACACATTTATCTATATACATCAATCAAATTTCTTGGTAAAAATAATCATATTTTCCCTTAATCTATCAAAAACAAGTACAGTATCTATCACTTGCTCAAAATTATGAGCTTGAATTGTTATTCTAAACGGACAAGTGTTCGATACCCGTTTATTATACATCTGCACCCCCACTTGAATTTCTCCCCGGGGCAACTCGTCAAAGAATATATTTTCCTGAGGATTCGCGATAGCCATTTCCGGTTTTGCATTTGCATCTACATCCAAAGTTCCTGTACAACCGCCACAAACCTGTCGTTTACGCTTGTAATAGATCGTATCCGAACAGGGATTAATCACGAGCAAATCCAAATCATCCGTGCTACCCCACTGCAAATTTATTCTCAAAGAACCTCTTTCACCCCGCAACACGGTATCTCGGGGAGGTTCCGCCAATGAATCCGGTGGAGCCGGAACAGTCTCCCGGTGCGTAACAGTAGAATCCGGTAAAACAGGGACGTCTGCCGGTCGCTGACACGAACAACTGCAATCTCGCAACAGCCATAATAACAGAAGTAATAACAATATACCCAACAACCAAAGCCACCAAGGTCTCTTTTTCTTGGGATAAACTGTCATTTGATAATAGTCTGCATCCGGCACGATCTTTAATTTCCCGGGAGCATCACCGATCTTCATTTTCACTTTTTTAGTTCCCCAGACATCATGCAGATAGAAATTACCATTCTCATCCGTTGTTGTCCGGAGATTGATTCCTTCTCCCCAAACATGCACGGGAACTCCTGTCAGCACCTCGTTCAAATGATTAATTATATGCACCGTCTTCCGGTTATGCGGAAGCGGGGCCTCTGCTGGTTGTTTCACACCCAACGGGGGTACCGGAGGCGGGGTTCCTTGTTTGGGCGGAACCGGGGGTACCGGAGGTGGCATTGGCTTATCCTCTGCCTCCAAAACCAACTGGTATTTCGCATGATCCAACACGTTAAACCCTTTCAAGAAACGTTGTTTCCCTTCTTCCCGCACGTCATAAGCCTCGAAAGAAGTCCCGACAGGCAAAGAAAAATTACATTTTCCATTCCCGTCAGTCATCGCTTTCCAAGTACGTTCTCCTTGCTTGAAATGCAGTAAAACTTGGCTTGCCGGAGTTCCATCCGTATAAATGCAATCGATCATGACATTTCTCAAGGGTCTTATCTTCTGGATAATCCCCATTTCTGCATTTGACGTGTTGCTCAAGAACCCCCATTCCGTTAGCACGAAATGTAACGTACCGTCCGCCAAGCGACTCATGTACACGCAATCTTCCAGCGAAGGGATCTCGATACATTGCAACAGCAATTGATAAAATGCCACATAATCGGGATTCTTCACCCCATGATCTGGATTAAAATGGGCCAACACGGCATCAATCTTCTCTTTTAGAGCGGATTTTATTTCGTCCTGAACTTGTGGAGAACAGGACACAAAAACAACCCGCAAAGGAGAAAACTCTTCCTCGTATTCCGTGTACCAGCTAATTTGTTTCTTAAAACGGTCAATACTGGGTTCCGCGAAAATACGATATTCCTCATTTCTTCCCAGGTTACTCTTTATTTGACGATACAAAGCAATCAATTCCAGATTGTCCCTAACAATAGGAACAACATGCTCCAATCCGGTTGTCCTCAGTAGTAACATCAGTGTTGATTTAATTGTTTTTTCAAACGCTCGATCTCCCGTTCTAAACTGTCTATTTTACGAGTACATGGATCCGCGAGCAAGGGATTATTCTTCTGAAGATAGGCCATCGCTTTATCTACTTGCAACAAGTTTCCGATTTGTTTACGCACCCCGTTCCCCGGCAAAGGTATGGCTGTCTTCACTAAAGCCTCCTTAACGTCCGTAAACTTGACATCATCCCCAAGTGAAAACAGCAAAGCTGCCGCTCCGGCAACAATGGGAGTTGACATACTCGTTCCTTGTAAAAAGTCATACTTATTATCCGGGATGGCATTATAGATACTCATACCCGGGGCACAAATGGATACATATTTCCCAAAATTCGAGAACCAAGCTGGCTCGGCATTTACTCCGACTGCTCCTACATATAAAACTTTATCGGAACGTTTCATCGGGTCAACGACGGTCAATATGTTTTCATTTCCCGCACATTCCACCACCAACACGCCACATTCCTCTGCATAGACATATAATTCATTCCAGAACATTCCCTCTTCAACGAAAGTAGTTTGCCCGATCTGTTCCTGTACATCCCACGGCAGTTGATCCGTTCCCTCCCGAGGATTACTCCCGATGGAAATACTTATAACCTGTACCCCTTGTTTTAAGGCGTACAAGAAACCTTTGATGATGGCTGACGTCGGCATACTCCCGTCCTCAACTCCCACCTGTATCGGCATCACTTTACATCCCGGGGCTATTCCGGAAACCCCCACGCCATTTATGGCTCCAACAACCAACGAGGCCACGTGGGTCCCATGACGCTGCGTTCCCCCATACGTGTTCACATCCGGCGAATTAGTCATGATATTCCAAGGATTGACACATTGACCTTTCAACTCTTCGTGTTCCAAATCGAAAGCGTTGTCAATGACCGCGACAACAACATCCTCCCTTCCCATCGTCACATCCCATCCTTGAAAAGCCCGGATGAGTTTAAAATAATAAGACTCATCCGCATCCTTAAAACCCGGCTCATCCGGTATCACTTCCGCACCAAAGACGCCTTCCGTGAAAACCATCCGGACTCCCGTCAACTTTTGCAGTCTTTCTTTCCAGACAACAATGTCATCCGTGGCGAATTGTACTTGCAACAAGTTAGCCAGCGTGTCGCAATACACGACTTGAGCTTGATCCGCATACCTTGCATTGAAATCTTCCAAGAACTCTTCTATCGTATTGTCCCGGTTAATAATAACATTCAGGCGATTACCCACAATAGGACGCTGCAATGTATCTCCCGGCATGGGACGTACATCGTCTCTATTAATAGGGAGGGGCGTCTCCGGAATCTGTTCCCTTCGGACAGGCGGCACCGGATTCTGCCGATCTCGGTCGCCCGAACGATCTTGGTCACGTCCCGGTACCGGATTCGTTAAAATATGAGTGGTCTCATCCCGGCCTGTTGAACCTCCGCAACGAGAGTTATTCAACAGGAAAAACAATAATAACAGGAGTAATAAGGCTAGTAAAATCCACAATAAACGTTTCCACCATTTTCCCCACCAAAGTCTCCAGCGAGACGCTTTCTTTACTTTTACATCCTTCGTAACCGTGGTTGTTTCATCCGTTATCTTTATATCCTTTTCATGTTCCTCCACGTTTTTGTTTATCTCCTTATTCTTTTCGGGAATAGGCGGTGGAGTAACAACAGGTTCTTTCACGTCTCCCGTGATACCAGTAGTTCCGGTTTCCGGCACAGGCGGAGGCGTCACCTTCGTCGGAGGTTCCGGGGGTGTCACTTGGGGACGGAATCGACTCAATGCATCCCGCAAGCTAAAACTTTTCTTGCTTAACTCATCAGAAACAAATCCCCATAAAACCAAGATCACTTGCCCGTTACCCCAATAAATAGATTCATATCCCGGGACCCGGAATGCCAGATGCAGAATCTCACCCATCTGCTTGTGGGAAGTCTCCCCGCTTTGCAATAACTGATCCGCGAATGCTGTCACTTTTTCCAGCATCCCGGAGAGTTGATTGGCTGCCTGCTCTTGTTCCTCCGGCCCGAGTTTATCAAAAGATCGGTATTCCTCCACGTTCTCAGCATACCAAACCCCGTATCGAACTCCATTTTCACCATCCATCACGGAAGGTTCTGCCAGCACGTTTGCAAACTCTCGCCCGAATTGAGAACCTAGCAAATTCTTAATTGACGCGTATCGGCCGAAAACCGTATCACCATACCACAGTAGAGGACGATAATTCTCTAATTTTATCTTAAACAACTCACGACTTTTCATACCCTTAATCTTCCTGTATCGAATGAATAATCTCACCTAGTTTAGACATCGACTTCAAATTCGATTTATTATCTACTTTACTCTTGAAGTAAACATTGGCCACGAACGATTCCACTAAACCGGTTCGCCAGCTCTGGGCAATATCCATTCCTTCCTCCCCCGGGGTAAATATCGGTGTACCGGATGATTTCTGAACCGGACGTTCAGATACAGGTACCCATATCCATCCCAAAGAGAACACGAATTGATTTATAACGGAAGAGGCGATACGAGTTACCAACTCGAAATTCTGATTCCGAGATACATCATAACTCTCCACTTGGCTCCGAAGAGCATCCACTAAACGCTCTTTCAACCCTACCCGTTCATAATTATCTTTCAGCACCCCCACAACCTGTACAAAGGCCACCGGGTTCACAATACAAAACTCCTCCTTCAAACGAGAACTGTCCATACTATCGATATGCCTCAACCACTCTCCTACCAAACGATTTACAAACTGGTACACCGGATCATTCTCTTTTGTCCGATCGTAGAAAGCCAAAGCATGTAAATCAGCCTCATCAATGCCAGCCTCCCCGATCACCTCCAGCAACATCTTTTCATCATCAATATCCGTAACCGTCTTTAACTGTGAAATAATTTCCTCGTAACGAGTTTTCCCGGGGACAACTTGAATACCGTAGCTATCCAGTAAATCTACCAATACTTGGTTATCCGATACGTTTACTTGACTCACCTCTTTCTGCACCGCAAACTGCCCGTTCACGAACTCCTGGTACACTCTTCTCGCCACATAATCCGGACAAGACAAAGCGGTAATAAATTTCCCTGTCCGCTGCTCGGAGATCATCTTGCCAATCAGTAGATTAGTCTGTAAAGCATTCTTTTTCGCCTTACTCAACTCCACTTCAATATTTCCCCCCACGTAATACTGCTCCAATTCATTCAGCACGATCTTACGTACCTGTTCCACGGCATCCTCTATTTGTTTTTTCTTGATACGGGGATCTGTTACCGGGGTCAAGTAGGGCATCATATAATCAATACCACTATGATTCGGCTGAATCATATCATCCCAACAAGCCTCCGGCTTATCCACCAAAGAACGTACATTCTCGTCGGTCACGAAGGACTCCCTCATATAGCTCATCATAACTTCAAACTCTTCCTTCAATCCCTCTTCCCACACGTGGGTTTCCCCTCCCCGGTTCTTAAAATAAGCTTTAGAGAACATCGGGTTTCTCAAAATGAAAACATTCTTGAATGAATCCTTATCCGTCCATTTTTTGGTCCACACGTCTGTCATCTGCTTCGTGTAGGCCTGACTGAAATTATCATCAAAACGGCCATTCCATATACTGTAATACCCCTCTTTTTTCATGGCATTTCCCTTATCAAATGCTGTGTTGAACTTAGAAAGGATAACAAACAACGGATTCGCGTAATCCTGTCCGGTCAACATTTTCGTATCGCTCTCTTTACGGGCACGAGCCTCCGGACTTTCCCCATGTATTCCATGAATCCACTCCAGAATCAAATGCGGCAACTGTGCCACCTCATGATTACCATCTCCCAGAACCAAGCACAAGGAACTGATACCAAAGTTTAAACTATAATAATCAAACAGGTAGGACACCCGTCCCCGTAAAAACACTTTCAACTGATCCTCAAATCCCTTCACGACGAAATCTCTCTCTTTGAACATATCAGCCGAGCGTTCTCCCGGAAAATCCAATATATCTGCATTTTTCAGAAAATCACGACTATGATCTTCCAACACGTTCGTGGGTAATGTCAGCACCAATTCGGAAATAAGCGCGCTCAATATCGTCCGGTCTATATTCGCCAACTTACCACCGGCAGAAACTTCCAGCGATTTGGTTCTCACTCCCGTCCGGGCATTCTTCCGGCACCATTCCTCTTCACTCTCCTTGATCTCGGAGTAACGACTCACGTCAATGATAGAAACTTCTCGCGGAACCAAAGCGTCAAAACCAACATAAGCCATATTGGCAAAATTCAACGTACTCAATCCCCGGCTCAACAAAATAAACAAATCATTGAAGAAGTCATGCTTACCCCATATGAACTGCAACAATTCATACCGTTTGTCCCAAGACACGTATGGCAATATCTCGGCCGCCCTTTCCCAGAAAGACATCTCGTCCAACGTGCGAATAATATATTTATCCCCTAACTTCATGGATAAATACTCCTTGATACCCATGATCTGATCCTCGTCAATCTCCGGATAAGGCGTCTCCCGCATCTCTCCCCTCAAATCAGCCAACACCTTTTCCACCTCTCCCAGCAATTGCTCTCTCGGGCAAGTCGCGGGTTCTATAATATTTTTATGAAAGCCCACGGCGATAATCTTCACCAAATCCACCTGGCTGAATAATTTCACCATAATCGGCTTATCTGCCGGTTGTCCCGCGTGTCGCTCTACAGTGAATCGAGTAACCAATCCGGTAGATTCTTTTCCTCCGGGAGGATTGATCTGATCTGTAAAATCATACATTTTCCCGGTCGCATCGTCCGCCACGTACATCACTTCATCGCTGGAACTCTTTGCCAACAGCCCCACCATAAAAGACTTACCCGCCTGACTGGGACCGAACAAAGCCACGGCCGGCTTTAAATGTGTTGCCCGTTCCAACTTCTTAATCTCTCGGTTTAACTTTTTCAGTTTAGCAAGGGAGGCTCGCTGCTTTTCTTCGGATGCGAACTCTTCCATCCACCGGAGGGCAGAACTTATTCCTCGTCCAACGATCTGGCATTTAGCAACTATATCTTTCATATCCTATATCTTTCTATATTGTTAACAAACCTCGATTTCCGCGTATTTCACTGTCTGGTAGGAAGAATGGTTTACCACGGCAAACGTTCGCCCTTCCAGTATCTGGTTCCCCCCGATAGATGCGGCGTTGTGAATCCTTAAATCAATTTCTTTACTCTCTTCCGGTGAAATAAACAGGTAATCCGAAACTCTCGAATTACACAATTTAGCCAGCTGCTCCAACACGGCTCGCCGCTGGGGAATATAAAGTCCCGTCAAGGCCTCTAACACACGAGTCAAGGCGGTATGCAAAATTTCCATTTTCTCTTCCTCCTCACCCTCTTTCTGCAAAGCTCGCGCTAAAATTCCCCAAGTCTTTGCCAGCGCCACGCAAAAGGCAGACAAAGCCTCGGAAGGATTCTTTATATCCTCTTTCAACAGCTGATTTATGGTCTGAATCTCCACGGCTTCTCCGGAGAAAACGGCATCCACCATAACATCAATTCCCACGGATGCAGCCACTTTCTTTTTCAAGCTGTTCACCTCTCTTTGCAAAGGCTCCAACTTCACCTCCAAAGCCTCTATCTCCCTTTTCTGTCGTTCACAATCAGCCGTTATATCCTGATTGGAAACCTGAATTTCCTCGGCAACGATCAATCTTTTCTGCAATTCTTGTATTTCCTGTTCCACACGCTGCACCAACAACTCCAAGTCCTCCGACTTCAGAATTGTTTTTAAACCTGCTGTTAACCACCCCGTGACATCTTTCTTTTCCTCCAACATGGACACGTGCAAGTTTTCATTCTCTTCCAGACGTCGGAACACGTCCTCCCCCAGAAACGTCGTTAACCAAGCTGCCAGACGCTCGGCATCGTCCCCTTGCGTTTCCCAGGACAACAAAGCGGATTTTTCTCTTGTCACATTCATAAGTCGTCCACGTTATCATTAATCGAGAAGATCCCTGAATCCAACCAATACCCCTGCTCATCTGCCAAGGTCTGTAACCGCAAAATCAGATACTCCGGTGACACGGCATGCCCGTCCCGATCGTAAATAGTCCCCCGGATCTTTAACGCTTCCCGATTCCGTTCCGAACGCTCGATATTCACAGATAAAGGTAACTTATCCTTGATCATCTGGGCCTTTTCCGACGATGCAAAATCCAGTAAATACATGGGAGAGGCAACCCACTCCGTCGCCTCGAATTGCTTAAACCCGAGCAACATGGGACCATCGAAACGTAATTGTTTATTATTTTCGTTCTCATCAAAGCAAATAGATGCCAAGTGAGACTTTATCTTGTCATAAATACCGATATATTTAGCCGTTGACTCGAATTTCTCTTTTAACTTGCCGATGTCCAGCCGGAAATTATCCAAGCGCATCAACTCCCCGCTCATTAAAGCAATTGCCGCCCCCACGGCCACGCAAGTCTTCGGGTCTTTAATCTGCCCGGCATTATTAGAGAACGGATACCATTCTCCAATTCGATAGTTACCCATGGGGATAACCCGTTCCGGCGGCACAGGCAAATACTTATAGAACAAATCTTTCACAACCGGTAAGGTCGTCGGGCAACCGGAAAGTAACACGTAATCACATTCGTACGCTTTCAACTTCTTACACACATCCCCTAATAACTTTTCAATTACCTGCCCGATCACCTGATTTATAAAACGATTATCAATATTCCACTTTACATTCAATAAGTTAAATGAAGTAGCCCCATGATTTCTAAACTCGTCATTCACGTATTGAATCACTTGATTCACCGGGTTTGCATGCTTATTATCCGTGTAGAAATCATTGAAGGTGTAGAAACAAGCATTCCTGTTTTCCCGCACGTGATCCAGAATACCCAAGGCTATCGGGTAAGCCACCTGCGTGGAGAACATCAACTGTAATTGCTGCATTGTTCCGTTTTGTGTACCCAAGTGAGGACCGAACAGAAAATTCATACATTCGAAAGTGGACGTGCATCCCTGTTCCCGGGCATATTCCGCAATCGGGGGCAGCACCACCCTTTCCACGATACTCTTCACGATGTCATCTCCTGCCAAGTTAAACCCTTCCCAGAAAAGCGGATCAGGAGAAAGCACCACAATATGCGCATCCGGATCTCTGGAATACTCGCAAACCATCACGTCCGTAGTACCACCACCAATATCAATACTGGCAATCCGTACCGCATTCTTCTCTTTCAGATAATCCTGCCAAACCTGTGAATACTTGAAGAAGAGGCCCGCATCTCCCCGAAAACGGTGCATGATCTCGCCATACACGAAAGCCAGCTGATTACAAGTAGCCTCATCATATCCCCAATTTTTACGTTTGGTCTTATCCGCGCCAATATCTTTCGCCGACGGGATAATCTCTACCTCGTCAACCAATGAAGACGGGAAATAATCTTTTAACAGACGAACGGCATCTTCGGCATGTTCCCGCAATATTTTCTTCTCCTCCTCCAACATGGCCGTGGGACAAGTGAATACAACCCGTTTTAACTTCCGGGCAAAATCTTTGTACATCGGTTTCAAGCGGGAATTTCCTCGAAACTCATGACTATTTATATAAGAAAGTGTCTGTAATAAAATCTCGAACATGGCGAAAGTCATCAACGAACTCTTCGAATAGTTCGCCTCCATCGCCGCGATAGGCAACAGCCCTTCTCCCTTTTTCTCCAAATCTTCTCTAGCACGTTCCAACAACACGCCGTCAGCCGTCAAATGATGGGCCACACCGAATAAGGCCGATGCCGAATCCGCCTCTTTATTGGCCGGAACGACCATCCAGCTCACCGGACGTTTCCGGGAATCCCACAAGTAACGTTTCGGACTTGACATATAGGAATTGGATTTCTGCCCGAAGATCACGGAATAACGCAACGCTTCTTTGCCCACCCGAACCAAGCTGGGCCAATTAAATATATTCTGGTCCCCGGCCTCCATTCGGGCTATCCGGTTACCGAACACTTGCTCGTGAAAAGCGACCCGCATTTCAAAGGGTTCCCGATACAACCGATTCGGCTGCCCCAAATCCCGTATTGCCACAGGTACTGCGTTCGTGAACTGGAAAGGGGTCTCGTGATCTGTTTCAAAGATCACCCCACAAGTTCGGGAATTTCCAATATCCAACACTAAATCTACATCTATATCCTGCGTTCCCTTCTGCCCGGGAATCTCTATTTCTTCAAATACATTTGACCCCAACAGTACTTTTAACAGTTGGAAATAATATCCCACATGCGTGAACACCTTTTCCCGCTCGGAACCGGACAAGGGGACAATTTGCCGTAACCAATTGTCAATCCACTCATTTCCATACCAATACTGGTACAAATCACTTTCAGCCCTAGGGACTGCAAAAAACTGGTTTGTACGGGCATTCTGTGCTTTCAAGCTCATGAAGCGATGTTGCCTCTCCGCTTCCGTCGTGTCAAAAGCAAACACCACGTGATGCGTGGCCCCCGTCTTTCCATGATCCAGCGTTCCGATCTTCGTGAACCACATCCGGGCCCAAGCTGTCGGCCCGTCATGAAATTTATCCCCGGCAGCCGTCTTTAATAAATACGGAACAGGTAACCACTTATTCTCAAAGCATTCCAATGCCTTCCGGGCCGGGATAGAAATAATCTCTTCTTCCGGAATACGGTGAATCACCCGATCCAGAATCTTCTCCTCGTCCATGACCTCCCACGTCTCTACATTGATAGCCTCGGCATTGATAACCGTATTTCCCGACTCGCTTGGAGCCTTCTCTATATAACTGGAAATCCTTGATAAATAGTAGGGAAGTTTGAACAGAAAAACATCTTCGTCCTCCTCCTCTTCATCTTTCTCCTCGTAATACTCAAAAGGTCTGAACTTATTCAATTTATCATCAGAAAGATTCACTTCCTTCGTGATAAACTGTACACCGGAATTTGGAATAAGTGTTATCATGAACTTTATATTTTATATCATTATTATCGCTTTTTACCGCAAAATGGACAATAAATAGCATTTTTCGGCACTTCTCGTCCACATTTTCCACAACGCTCCAAGGGAACGAACGACTCCCCGCAATGTTTACAATACTGATTCGTGATACGCTGTCTCGTCTGACAACGTTTGCATATCACCATATCTTTTTCTTCCGGTTTTACTTCCGGTTCCTTGGGCGGTTCGGGCTTTTCATCCTGCTCTTTTTTCGGCTCCTCCACAGGTGCCTTGGGAGGCTCTGGCTTATCATCTTTCACCGGGGGAACATCCTCATTCTTCGGAGGCACGGGTGATACCGGGGGAACAGGAGGAACCTCCACGTTCAATTTCCTAGCAACAAAATAGCAAGGTTCACTACGCCACCCGTCTCCACTTAACCAAGGGTCCGGTAAATTCAACGCCCGACAGATACAAAAGCAATGATCTGTTATCTGGTCTGATTCGGTAAATTCATATCCTTCCGGAACTCCTTCTTCCACAATCATATCGTTGAACTTCCCGACAAACACGTAAGGATCAATCTGTCCCTTTTGAACATACACTTGGAAGTCATAGATTTTCTTTCCTTCGGTCAAATAAGTCACCAACCGGGGATCAATATAAAATTCACTCTCCTGCCCCTCGTGACTTGCTGAAAATCGAATCACCTTATCCTTGTATTCCCACTTCAATCTAGCCATATATTCTAATTTTTTTATTCTGTACTTATCGTCCTAACTCCTGTAATTTGGTCTTCGCCCGTTCCATCCCCCGATTCGCCGCCCGACGATACCACTTGGCAGCTTCATCCAGATTCTTGGTCACCCCGTAACCGAATTCATACAACAAGCCAATGTTAAACTCCCCGTACATATTACCTTGATCAGCCGCTTTCCGATACCACTCCATAGCTTTAACGTAATCCTTGGTAACGCCCTCTCCATTATAATAGATCGTTCCCAAACTACTCTGCGCATCACTATTATTCTGTGCCGCCGCTTTTTCATACCACTGTTTAGCCAAAATAATATTCTTCGTTACCCCTCGACCATTTTCATACATACGTCCCAAATTATACTGTCCATGTACATTCCCGGCATTTGCAGCTTTCCGGTACCATTCCACCGCTTTCGGAAGATTTACCTCCACCCCTTGCCCGTTCTCGAACAAAATACCCAAGCTATTCATGGCATAACCATTTCCACTCTCAGCCGATTTCATATTCCACTTGTATGATTCCATGTAATTTTGCTCTACCCCTTCTGCATTCTTATACATCCATCCCACCCAGTTTTGGGCGTAATCATCCCCGGCATTTGCGGCTATCAAGTAATTCTTCAGTGCTTCTTGAAAATTCTTCTCTTTGTAATATTTATCCGCCTTATCCACGTAATATTTAATCTCCGTCTTGGATAAAGTTGTTCCCGTGTCTGAAAGGGTTGCCAGCTTATCCTTAGCATTTTGATACCCTTGATCCGCAGCCTTACGATACCAACGGATCGCCTCATTCACGTCCTTCCCAATACCTCTTCCCAGCTCGTACATCAATCCCATATTATATTGCCCGATCATATATCCCTGCTCTGCCGACTTGCGGAACCATTTCACCGCTTCCGATGCGTTTGCATCAACACCAACACCCGCCGAATACATATACCCCAAACGATTGAGTACCCCCCCATCGTTACCTGGAGCTGACAATTTATAATATTTCAATGCCTCCGTGTAATTCTTTTTATCGTAATACTCATCCGCCATTTTCTCGTATTCCTTGTACGTCTTGCCGGAAGTAGAACTTGTCGTCGTCCCCGACAATTCCTTTAGTTTCTCAATAGCCCGATCATATCCTTGATCAGCCGATTTCTGATACCACGTTTTGGCCTCCGCCATATTCTTCTCTATCCCCCAACCATTCTCACGCATCTCACCGAAAGAATATTGCCCGTGCATATCACCACCAAGAGCCGACTGTTTATACCATTTCACGGCTTCCTTATGATCCTTCGCAACATCCAACCCACAAAAATACATCACCCCCATAAAGTACTGCGCTCCCGCATCACCAGCGTCGGCAGCTTTTCGGAACCACGTCATCGCCTCTCGATACTGTTTATCATTATAATACTTGTAAGCCTTACTCTTCCAATCTCCAATTTCACTGGCAGAAGCCGATACACCAACCTCCAGACTGGCCAACTTATCTTTGGCTTTTTGATACCCTTGATCTGCCGATTTCTGATACCATCTCCTAGCCTCCGTCATATTTTTTTCAACCCCGTATCCGTTTTCATACATTTCTGCCAAATAATACTGGCCAAAATCACTTCCCTGATCCGCAGCTTTTCGATACCATTTAACAGCCTCGGTTTCATCCTTCGTCACACCGAAACCATACCGGTACATGATAGCAAGCCAACTCTGCCCGGTACTATTCCCTTGCTGGGCTGCCTGCATGAACCATTTGAATGCCTCGTTATAATCCTTCGTCACTCCTTCTCCCGTATAATACGCATCACCCAGATTCACCTGCCCGGAAGCGTTACCGCCATTTGCTGCCATTCGATACCATTTCACCGCCTCTACCGCATTCTCCGTCACCCCAAGTCCTTTTTTGTATATCCATCCGACCATTGTCGCAGCCCTAGCATTCCCGGCTTCCGCAGCCTGCTTATAATAGGTCAAAGCCGAAGTGTAATTCTTGGCATTGTAATATTTATCTCCTTGCGCAATCCACTCGCTTGCATTGCCCTCGTTCCTGACCACCGTCTGTTGCTGTTCCCGCAACAAATCCATCGAGGATACAGCAAAGTTACCATTTTCTGACTGCCAGTAGTACACGTTATACACCCTTGACGGCATTGTTCTCTCTTGATTCGTGTTCAAGTCAACAAACGTGATGGCAACCTTTACCGGTAGTTTAAACTCTCCACTCGCCAAACGCACGTACGGGGAAATCTCCTCCACGCTCATGTTAAACGTCACCCGGGGCAAGACTACCGGAATTGTCCTTAGAAACTCCATTACATCCAGATAATTATCCTGCGTTTCCACCCCGATCTTCAAGAAATCGTACATCTTGGCTTGCTCCGACCGGAAGAACACCCGAATCAACTTCACCCGCCTTGTCCTCAACACGTTCTCATTCTCATAATAAATATCCGAACTGTACATGGATAATGCTGCAATCATATTTTGCACGTGTTCCTCCATCGCCACCTGATACTCCCGCCGTAACAAATTATCTTCCTGTTGGGCAAACGAAACCCGGCTTATTCCCAACAAACATAACAGCATACAGACAATACTTATCGTCCGATTTCTCATATCACTTATTTTTATTCTATATTATACCTAAAAGCTCTCGCTCCCAATATTATCTCACTATTATTATTCTTATCATGAATTAATTTCACACACAGATTCCTTCCATCCTTGTCACAAAGCACGTTTCCGCCATACATTGAAATAGCTAATATTCCCCTACTTTCCCTTTTGCAAACCATAGTAAACCTAGGCAAAAGTACCACGTTAAGAAACTTTCGAAAATATACGACTCTGAATAACGACTTCATATAGCAATGTCATCAACACAACTCTAAATTATTCAACAAATATATTAAAAATCAGCTATAATATCGAAAGTATTAAGATATATTTTCCCCTCGTTAACACATCAATTGAATCGTCATCTATAATGCCGGAATTTCAAATATCCTTACTCTTGAAAACTATCTTCGCCATATCGAAACCTGCAAAATACACACGACTTCCTTAAAATTCGCATCCGGATATTTTTCTTTATATTCTGCTGAATAATTCTCAATCCAAGTCATTTGCTGGGGACCTGTATCTCTCGCTATACCGGATTCCAAAATCTCAGGAAACTGAAGGATATGCTCCCGATCCCCATACTTAAACGTGTAGGCGATTTTGTTTTCCACGTTTCCCATCGAATAAGTACCTTCGATCCCCTCCTCTTGAGACGCATCCTGATAAACAGTTACCTTTCCCTCTCTCTCATACGTTCCATTCCAATGATCGTACACCATCTTAAACTGCCACCCTTTGGCAATATCCATGTTCTCGATAATTTCTTTCTTTACCTTCTCTTCAACATCCGATGTATCTCTACCATCAGAATAACGGATAAAGGCACGAGTTTCCATCACCTCGATCGTTCTGATTAGAGGACACACTGTAATCTCAATTGTGGCAGACTCTTCCCGGCTATCCACGATCGTGATTTTTGCCTGCCCAACCTTATAAGCCTTCAACGTGATAACCTCCTGAGACAATTCAGCCTTCACAATACTCTCGTCACTCGAAGAAATCTTGTAAACACCGCTGCCACCACCTGCTCTCAACCAACTCTCTCCCACGGAAGCCGAAAAACCCTCGATACGATCTCCACCGGATGATGTATAGAAACCAACCGGATTCTCATCATTGTCACTACATCCCACGACAAGCATGGATAAAACTAAAAAAATAATGTTATTCCATTTTTTCATAACATGAATTATTAAACATTTCATCCACAACAAGTTCAACTCACAACTTCAATCTCATCGCAACATCACGCATCACCTTAAATCCCAATCGTTCGTACACCCCGCGTCCCATTTCAGTCGCGTTCAAATCTATCGCGGAAACTCCTAATTGACGACATTCCTCGATCAACACCCCGATCACCCGAGTCGCAAGCCCGGCATGACGATATTCGGGATAAGTCAGCACGTTTATTAAATTCCCTACAATCCCCGTTATAAAGGAACCATTTGCCGGTCTCTCCTCGATAACCACGTATGCAGCACTCGCCACCTGCCCATTTTTCTCGGCCAAACAGGCGATAAAATCACCCAAAGGGATATGCTTTTGGAAATACTTCCGCATCTGTGCAACGATAGCTATTTGTTCCTCCACCGTAAGATTCGCCCCGTTCATCCGGAGAAAATCCAACCGAAGAGAGATCAACAAGTTGACATCATTTAGATTGGCTTTCCTTATCTTCATTTCTTCTGGGTATTGGCTGCCTGTCAGGCAAACATTTCATATATCGTTCTAAACGCTCAAACTGTTCCCGGATCGGGGAATATTCCATTTCATTGATTTTCCCCCGGTACAAATCGAACAACCCCAGCGTTCCTCGCTTGTCGTATGTATTCAAATAATATAAACAGATTCCATGCAAAATACGTTCCCCGGTCCACACGGCCAAAGGAGCCCAACCGGAAACATTAAAAATATCCAAGGCTTTCTCAACCTTCTCATAATCGTTCATTTCCTTGAAAAAAGAAAGCCCCACGCTCTCGAATTCCACGATCCATTTCTGCACAAGTGAATGAAGTTTTGCTATTTTCATCTGAAACCAAGGCTTATCATCCAAAGGTATTCCCAAATACTTGTAAGCCCACCCGACATCCAACACGCCACAAATAGGCATACAATCCTTTTCCGATATAGCCTCCTTATATAATTGGCTGACTTTCTTACAAGTTACAAAGTACTCCGTGCGCAAAGACAACTGATCATTCTCCCAATTCGTGAATCGAAGAATACACTCGTTCTTCCATTCACGATCTTCATAAACAAATACATTCTTAGCCTTCATGAAATGATAGCCATGCCTTTCCATGACCGGAACAATTTGCTCAATAAAAAGCCCCTTGATACCTTCACCTTTCATTTTCGTATGCATATGCTTATCTATAAATTTAGTGCCTGACCCTTTTTATCAACAACAAAGAGAATAAAATTTTCTTTATTTTCCCTATAAAAGTTCATAAAGTTTACAAACTTTTTATTTATTACCTATATACAATTCGGCCACAAAGCGTGATTCACGAGATACCGGTGTTAAATTTATATATCCGGACACGATTTGTCCCGCCTCCATCAGCAAGGGATACATATCTCTATTCTTCTCTACCGATTGCATGATTTCTCCCGGCTTGGGAGAAAAGTGAATATTAAAAACACCCTCAACACTCTCTTGTAAATAACGCTGCAAAGCGATTGAAACGATTCCCATGTTATAACGCAGATTTATCTCGACACAAGGTTGCACACCGAATTCTCCCGACTCGTCCTCGTATATCATCATATCCACCCCCAAGTATCCCACGTATTTCCCGTGAAACACCGTCGTCACCACCTTTTCCAACTGTTCACGGATTTCATGTAGGAACCCCGTTCCCGTATATTTTGCAATCATCCCTTCCAAACTAGAATTCGATGCCACCTTGTTCCCCTCGTATTCCCCCCGTCGACTTGTTTGGAAAACAGAATACCCAAGAAAATTCAGGTGAAATAAACGGTCCATTTCAAACTCCATGGCAAAATCCAGCACCCGATTCAATCTTTTTTCCACCATCACGTACCCTTGTTTACGCAAGATACCGGATAAAACTTCCTCTTCTTTACACGTCATCTGTCCTTTCGGGATAAAAAGAATTCCTTTACCGGAAGAGGACCAAGGAGCTTTCACCACGATATCTTCCTTTTCCGACAACGACCTGATTCCTGCCAACGTGTTACATTCACGAGGAATAATATCCTCCCCTATACAGGGAATAGCCCGTACCATCTCAGCCAAACAAGTGGCAGCCATTCGCCTGCTATATAAATCCCTCCGTTTATCACTCCACGTTGACATGACACTCTCCCTGAACTGCTCGTTACAACGACTTTTCAACTCTTTCAATAAATTGTGAACCCGGGGACTCCATCCCCAAGGCTTTATCTCGTTAAAAGAAAGTAATTGAGCTTTTTCCCAGATCACCGGTTTACAATCCAGACCAAAAACTTCTTCTCGACTTTTCATAAAGTCGAAGTCCGGCATCTTCGTCACCAACACATAATCCCCTTTTCCGGCCAAATATGCAGATAAAAACGCCAGATCATCGGCCATAATGGAAATATTCGCCTTTGGCGTGTAACCATTTGTTCCATTGGCTATTGAAATTTCATTATCCGGATTAAACAGGTATAAATCTTGCATAAATGTTAAATTTTAGAGCAAAAGTAACACTTTTGGCTTAAATTTTGTATTACATATAAAAGTTTAAATAAAGAGGAGATGAACGGTTATCCGCATTTATACAGATTTTAAATTAATAACAACAAGTTTCATTTATTTTGCGAAAAGTGAAACATTCATTTCGTGATTACCGTAGGATATATCGTGTAAGACTTGATAATGATTGAAAAATAAAACTTTAAATAAATAGATGAGATGATTTTACAACTAGCTTTCGTTTTAACAGCAATCATCATCGGAGCGCGTCTAGGTGGTATCGGACTGGGTGTCATGGGAGGTATTGGATTGGGAATTCTGACATTCGTGTTCGGACTGCAACCCACGGCCCCGCCTATTGATGTTATGCTTATGATCGTGGCGGTTATTTCTGCGGCAGCATGTATGCAGGCTGCCGGAGGATTGGACCTTATGGTCAAGGTGGCCGAACGCTTATTAAGAAAGAATCCGGCACACGTCACAATTCTAAGCCCGTTAGTAACTTACGCATTCACGTTTATCGCCGGTACCGGCCACGTTGCCTATTCCGTACTTCCGGTAATCGCTGAAGTTGCCACGGAAACCCAAATTCGCCCGGAACGTCCCCTAGGAATTGCCGTGATCGCTTCCCAACAAGCCATTACCGCCAGTCCAATTTCTGCTGCCACGGTAGCATTACTGGGCTTACTAGCCGGTTTTGACATTAGTTTGTTTGACATTTTGAAGATCACGATTCCCGCCACGCTAATCGGTGTACTCGTCGGTGCCTTCTTCTCCATGAAAGTCGGGAAAGAACTCGTTGATGACCCGGAATATCAAAAACGTTTGAAAGAAGGCGTGTTCAATGACAAGAAATACGAACTGAAAGACGTTGCCAACCAGAGAAGAGCAAGTCTGTCTGTTTTTGTTTTCATTATCGCCACGGTATTCATCGTGCTATTCGGTTCGTTTGATACCATGCGTCCTTCATTCATGATCAATGGCGAACAAGTATTATTAGATATGCCATCTATCATTGAAATATTAATGTTATCCGCGGCAGCTATCATATTATTAATAACTCGTACAGACGGGTTAAAAGCCGCACAAGGTTCCGTCTTCGGGGCCGGTATGCAAGCGGTAGTAGCCATCTTCGGAATCGCTTGGATGGGAGATACTTTCTTGCAAGGCAACATGGCAGAATTAAAATCTTCTATCGAAGAAGTCGTTAGACAAATGCCTTGGTTGTTCGGTATAGCCCTGTTCGTGATGTCTATCTTGTTGTACAGCCAAGCCGCTACCGTCCGGGCGCTCATGCCTCTCGGTATAGCCTTGGGAATATCGCCTTACATGCTGATCGCCATGTTCCCAGCCGTCAACGGGTATTTCTTTATCCCGAACTACCCCACCGTGGTAGCCGCCATTAACTTCGACCGAACGGGTACAACACGAATCGGCAAATACGTGCTGAACCACTCGTTCATGATGCCCGGACTTGTCGCAACCATCGTGGCCGTTGGACTTGGACTGCTCTTTATACAGATTTTTTAAATACTCTAATTATAAGTAAATTTTAAATTACAGGTTATGAAAATGTTTAAGAATTTAAGTTTGCTGGTAGCCCTAGTGCTATTCTCTGTTGCGACCACGTTCGCACAAAAGTTGCCTAACATCCATATTCTGGCAACAGGAGGTACGATCGCCGGAACCGGAGCTTCTTCAACCGGAACCAATTACACAGCCGGACAGGTTGCCATCGGTACACTTTTATCGGCTGTACCCGAAATTCAGAAAATAGCCAATGTAACCGGAGAGCAAATCGTTAAGATCGGTTCACAGGATATGACGGATGACGTGTGGTTGACACTTGCCAAAACAATCAACAAATTATTGGCAAGAAAAGACATTGACGGAATCGTGATCACCCACGGAACCGACACGATGGAAGAAACCGCCTATTTCTTGAATCTTGTCGTGAAAAGTAACAAACCGGTTGTACTTGTAGGTGCCATGCGTCCCTCTACCGCTCTTAGCGCTGACGGCCCGTTAAACTTATACAATGCCGTGGTTGTTGCAGGAGCAAAAGAATCCATGGGTAAAGGAGTTTTAGTTTCCATGAATGGTATTATTCTCGGAGCTCACAGTGTTTTAAAAATGAATACGATTGATGTTCAAACATTCCAAGCACCGAATTCAGGAGCCCTTGGCTATGTTTACAACGGCAAAGTATTCTACAATCAATCTCCGTTAAAAAAACACACCAGTCAATCCATATTTGATGTAACGAACCTGAACTCTCTTCCGAAAGTGGGCATCGTGTACAGCTATTCAAACATGGAAGGTGACGTTGTTAAAATGATGGCTAATAGCGGTTACAAGGGAATTATCCACGCCGGATTAGGTAACGGAAACATCCACAAAAACGTGTTCCCGGAATTAATCAACGCACGTAACAAGGGAATTCTTATCGTACGTTCAACCCGTGTGCCGACAGGACCGACCACGCTTGACGCTGAAGTAGATGACAATCAATACAAATTCATCGCTTCTCAAGAATTGAACCCGCAAAAATCAAGAATCCTCTTGATGTTAGCTTTGACTAAGACTAACGATTGGAAACAGATCCAACAATATTTCAACGAATATTAATTCATAAAAGCACCAAGTCCTGTTTTAAAGGACTCGGTGCTTTATTCTATTTGTAATTCTAGTTATAATAACTAGAAATTAGGAAATTATATTTTTATCAAAACACAGAACATGAAAAAATTAGCTTTATTAATACTTGTTATGGGTTGCGCAGCTGGTGCTTTCGCACAAAATGCCACGAACGAAAAGACTCTTTTCGAACGAGTAACCCAAATAGAGAAAAAAATGGACTGGTTCAACTTCTATTTGAACATGCAAGGTTCTTTTGATGCCAGTTTCAACTATGACCAAAGCGGACTAAGCGAGGCTGCATTCAAGATGCGTCAATTCCGTATTGAAGCAAAAGGTAACATCACCCCTTGGTTGTCCTATCGCTGGAGACAACGTCTGAACCGTGGGAACAACGGTGGTAACAATATCGACAACATGCCTACTTCCATTGACATCGCAGGTATTGGTGTAAAATTAAATGACCAGTTTTCATTCTTTGCCGGAAAACAATGCGCCGCTTATGGTGGTATCGAATTCGACTTGAATCCGATCGAAATCTACGAATATAGCGATATGATCGAGAACATGAGTAACTTCATGACCGGTTTGAACATCGCTTACCAGATTTGTGACAACCATCAACTCCAATTCCAAATTTTGGATAGCCGTAACGGTTCTCAGGATGAAACATACGGTCCCGGATTTGAAAAAAGCCGTGCCCCACTCTTGTACACGTTAAACTGGAATGGTAACTTGTTCGATGGAATCTATAAAACTCGTTGGTCAGCATCCGTGATGTCCGAAACAAAAGATAAACAAATGTATTATTATGCTTTAGGTAACGATTTCACGTTCTCTAAAAAAGTAAATATGTTTGTAGACTTCATGTATTCTGACGAACAAATCGACCGAAAAGGTATCATTACCGGTATGCTAGAAAACAAAGATGCCGCTCTTCTTGACGGTCACAATGCACTTGATGCAGAATACCTATCCGTGGTGACAAAAGTAAACTACCGTTTCCAACCGAAATGGAATGCTTTCGTGAAGGGAATGTATGAAACGGCCTCTGTGTCAAAAACACGTGGTGACATCGAAAAAGGAAACTATCGTACTTCTTACGGTTACTTGGCCGGTATCGAATACTACCCGTTAGAAGACAGCAACCTGCATTTCTTCTGTACTTTCGTGGGACGTTCTTACAAATTTACTGATCGTGCCGCTCAAAAAGGATACAACACGCAAAGATTGGAAGTCGGGTTTATATACCAATTACCGATGTTCTAACAAACAAGAAATGATACAATTACGAGAGGGAATATTCAAATATATTCCCTCTTTTGATTTATCTCATTTTATTTTGAAATTGTTTTAACGAGTGTTATTTTTGTAGCATATTAGAGCAAAGATTTACAATCTAAATTTAGAAACAAAACTATTACTATGAAAAAAACTAATCTACTCACTATTTTAGTATTAAGCGGAAGCATTATTTTTTCAGGATGTGCATCCATGAGTAACACGGGCAAAGGCGCTGCTATCGGGGCCGGTGGTGGAGCCGCACTTGGAGCCGGCATCGGAGCCTTGGTTGGTAAAGGTAAGGGAGCTGCCATCGGGGCAGCCGTGGGTGGAGCCGTTGGAGCAGGAACCGGAGCTTTGATCGGTAGAAAGATGGATAAACAGAAAAAAGAGTTAGAAGCCATTGAAGGGGCTCAGGTTGAAACTGTTACAGATGCTAATGACCTACAAGCCATTAAAGTGACTTTTGATAACGGTATATTGTTCGCCACGAACTCTAGCCAATTAAGTTCATCTTCCAGAGATGCTTTGACGAAATTTGCCACGTCGTTAAAGAACTCTCCGGAAACAGACATCACGATCTACGGCCACACGGATAACACCGGAACCCGTGCCGTAAATGAAAGAATATCCAAAGAACGTGCGGAGGCTGTTGCAAACTTCCTCGTTGGAAACGGGATTGCCCGCAACAGAATCACCACGGAAGGCCTAGCATTCGATCAACCGGTAGCCGACAATAGTACAGCAGAAGGACGTGCTAAAAACCGTCGTGTCGAAGTATATATCACGGCAAGTGCGAACATGATCAAACAAGCAGAAGAAGGTACCTTGAAATAAGATACAATCAGTAAGTAACCACTAAAAGCTGGAAGGCTGTTTTCGAACGATCTCCAGCTTTTAGTTTTTTTTAATCCGATAACAATGAAAAGAAAAAAACTATTACTAATCACGCTATTAGCACTATCATTACAGGGCTTGTCAGCCCAGGGCCTGTTATCCCATCTAAATGACACGACAAACGGACGCTCTCTTTTTGAAAGAGTGTCGAACATCGAAAAAAAGAATAATATTTTTAATCTGAAACTGCACATGCAAGCCACATTCAACGGTGCATTTACAGACGGGACATTCGAGCAAGCAGCTTTCAAAATGAACCAGCTTCGATTAGAAGCCCGGGGGGACATCAATGACTGGCTTTCTTACCGTTGGCGTCAACGCCTGAACAGCAGTAACACGCCCCACGCACTGGATAACCTTCCCTCCTCTATCGATTATGCCATGATCTCCGTACGCCTGACTGATCAGTTCGTCACCTCCATCGGGAAACAGGCAGCAGCATACGGAGGTTTCGAGTATGATCTGGATCCGATTGAAATCTACCAATACAGCGACATGATCGATTATATGCTCTTCGATTTCATGACCGGAATCACGTTCTCTTATCAAGTTACCCCTACCCAAGAAATAGCCTTGCAAGTCGTGAACAGCCGGACGGCTTCCATGGATGATATTTACGGGCAACTCCCGGAAGACGTGGAAGAAAGTCGTGCGCCCCTCGCTTACACGGCCAACTGGAACGGTAATTTCTTCAGCGACAAATTTAGAACCCGTTGGTCATATTCCTTGCTCAGTCTGGCAAAAGGATATAACAATCATTTTTATGCCATCGGTAACGAATTAGATCTGGGAAAATTCAACATATACCTCGATTTCTACCTTTCCGATGAAGAACTGGATAACCGGGGTATTATTTCAACCCTCTACCGCCTTCAAGGAGATGCCGATTGCATCAAAAATGCCCGTTATGAATCCTGGGTCACCAAATTAAACTATCGTTTCCAGCCCAAATGGAATATTTTCGTGAAAGGAATGTACGAAAATGCCTCTGTTTACAAGCATACCAATCAACTGGAGAAAGGCAAATACCGGACGGCTTACGGGTATTTCGGTGGTATCGAATACTATCCAACCACGGAAAACCTCCACTTCTTCGCATCGTACATCGGACGTTCTTATCGATTCACGGATAAGGCCAAAACACTAGGAGCCGAGAACTACTCTACATCAACTTTATCCATCGGGTTAATTTACCATATCCCGCTGTTTTAGGCTTTACGCCCAAAAATGAATAAGGGCAACCCTCGAAAGGATTGCCCTCTTCCCCGTTCCGGCACCCCGGAACAGAAAAAAACAACACACACATGAATATCAATAACCTTTTCTTATTTAAGAAAAGGTATTTACTAATCCTCCTTTTTCGAGGATTTCTTGAAACTCCGCATCAACATAAGGGAGCTTATACGCTCTCTTGTTCAAATATAATAAATGATTTTCATCATCTATTGTCAGTTGTTCCCCTGATGTGTAAGCATCCACCACGGCCCAATCAACAAGAATCCGTAACCCGTGATTAATAGCCATACGGTAAAAATCCCAGTTCACAGATTTTACAATCACCAGTTTTACCCCCACTGCTACCAATCCCGTCGCTGCATGTTTCACCAGTTGACCACACCCGAAGTTCTCCCCGGCGATAATGATATCTCCTGGTTTCACATCGCAAGCGAAATTCGGATCCAATCCTCCAAACAAGTAAGGTTTAATCTCCTCCACCTGTTCAAGGGTCAAGCGATACATCAATTTTTCCGCAAATATCTGGTTACTTGAGATATTATCTATATCCCCGTAATTCCACACCCCGTTACTCTTACGATAATCGTACCCTTCCAATACGACTGGTTCTATCCGGGGAGCTTTATATTTATACCGTGCGCCCTCGAAGTGTATTATTGATGTCAGTTCTCCTCGCAACGCAGTCATAGCCACGGTTGCCGGAGAGGCAATATATTTCTCAACACCGGAATGATTCGAACTTCCGATATACCGACTATTGGCAGTAGAGATAAAACGGCTATTTCCGGCAGACGCCACGTGTCCCACTCCCAAGCAAGGCCCACAACTGGAGCCAAGAACGATGGCTCCGGACTGTGCAATCTTATCAATAATACCCTCTTCAACAGCCTGTAAA
The DNA here is from genome assembly GCF_040920905.1 of Butyricimonas sp. RTP31003st1_G1_RTP31003_210430. Taxonomy (NCBI): domain Bacteria; kingdom Pseudomonadati; phylum Bacteroidota; class Bacteroidia; order Bacteroidales; family Odoribacteraceae; genus Butyricimonas; species Butyricimonas sp. RTP31003st1_G1_RTP31003_210430. The sequence goes on from NZ_JBCOSQ010000015.1 coordinate 72,973, forward strand.
TATATACTCCTAGAAGCCGGAACCACGAACAATTGGAACCCGTTGGCAATACGCTTTCCTTCCAAGATCATGGAAACTAACCGTAAATCCTCCAACCGTCCTGAAGCACAAGCACCGATAAGTCCTTGCTGTATTTTCAACCCGACAAGTTCCTCCACTCCCTGAAGAACATTGTTTCTCGTGTCATATACCATCGGAAAGACGTTGGCCAGATCAATCTCTATAAACCGAGAATAAACAGCCTCCTCGTCCGCCCAAACACCCCGTACTGCCGGCTCGTTAAAATAGTCTGCCAACCGGTCATCCGGAGGAAAAGCAGAACTGACCACTCCCATTTCCGTGGAAATATTGGCTATTGTCATTCGATCATCAATGGACAAAGAGGAAACCCCTTCCCCGTGATACTCAATTGCCTGCCCGTTCACGTCCAACTCGCTCAATATTCCCTTTATCCATAAAGCTAAATCTTTAGCAAACACTCCTTCTGACAAACGATTTTTCAATACGATCTTCATCGTTTCAGGCACCTGAAACCACATTTTGCCCGTTTTCCATAACACGGCCGTCTCTGTTTTATTAATTCCCACAGCTAACGTGTTGAACGCTCCCGCCGTGGCTGTATGAGAATCGCTCCCCGCAACCAACATACCCGGACGTACCAATTCTGAGATAATCTGGTGGCTGATTCCACGGTCACAGTCATAAAAATGCTCTATTCCCTGCTCTTCCACGAAATCCCGTATCGAATTATATTCCAAGGATAATTCGTTGACTAACCCCGACACCTTTCCATCCAGCACGATCACCAACTGGGAAGGATTGTATACTCGGGTACCATGAATTCGTTCAAACAAAAACCTAACCCGCGCCGAATTATCATGACTCATCACATAATCCGGTTCACGGACCACGATACTCCCACGTTCGGCATTTAATATCTTCTCTACAAATGTTCGCATATATTGAATTTAGAATCTAGAATGTAAAACATAGAATGAACGGCACTCTCTGAATTTTATATTCTAAATTTCACGTTGTCTAAAACTGCTTTTATTTTCTCAACATCACTGTAATATTGCTCGTATTCCGGTAGTCCCGAAACCCCGCCCATGAACACGTTCGGGTTACGGAATTCCATTTCACTGTCCCGACTACTTTTCCCGCTCAAGTGAATAGCATCCACCCCTAATTCTATTAACGTGTTGGCATTCGCAGCATTTACACCACTTCCGGCCATAATTTGCACACGCCCTTTCGCCTGCTCCACCAAGGCTTTAATTTGCTCCATTCCCTCGCTTACAGTGTTGCGTCCTCCCGATGTTAAAACCCGGTAACATCCGGCCTGAATGATCCCCTCCAAAGCCTCTTCCATGTTTCGAGTCATATCTATCGCCCTATGAAACGTTACCTTTAAAGGAGCCGCCAATTCGACCAGCTCCCGCGTACGTTGTACGTCAACCGAACCGTCTGCATTCAAGATACCCAACACGACACCATCCGCCCGGCACTCTTTGGCAAACCGAATGTCCTCCTTCATCACCTCGAACTCTAAATCGGAATAAAGAAAATCACCTCCCCTCGGGCGAATCATCACGTAAAGTTGTATAGATAACTTTTCCCGGGCCATACGAATCATAGCCGCGGACGGGGTTGTTCCCCCGTCATACATCCCGGAACACAATTCCACCCGGGATGCCCCTGCCAACTGGGCATTCAAGCATGATTCCAAAGAAAAAGTACATATTTCGACCTCAATATTATTCTTCATTCCGCTCTGTCAATTTTTGTTTATTTGTTAATTCATACTACGAATATAATGAAATTATCGACAAACTTCAAATAAAAAGCAGGTATAAAATGCTCCTTAACATTCAAGTTATTTCTAACTTACATACATTCAACAGAGTATCACGTGTCAAAAAAGAATAACGGGAGAAATAAGCACATTACATTAAAATCCATTTGCCCCTCCCCCACAGCATAGCCACTTCCCAAACGGGTTTGCAACGTAGGGGATCTGTCTGTCATTCTATTCTCGGCCCCTATTTCCCGCTTAACTCGCCCCAATCTCTCGTTAACTCCGGCTACAAAATTAAAATAAACAAGAATAGATACACGGCGGGAAGTGTATAACATTTCCCGCCAAATTGTATTAAAACATGTAAAAATCCATCCCGAAGAGTTCCTCGAAATACTTCTTCACAACCGCTTTCACTTCCGCCACGGGAACCTCTGCCCCCACCTCTTTCGAGATAGAAGTCACCCCCTTATCCACGAACCCGCAGGGGTTGATATAATTGAAATAATTCAAATCCGTATTCACGTTCAACGCGAAACCGTGCATCGTCACGTAACGGGAACATTTAATCCCGATCGCACATATCTTGCGTGCCCTAGAAGTGTGTGCATCCAACCATACCCCCGTGGCTCCTTCCAACCGTTCCCCGGTAATCCCGAACTCTCCCACGGTACGAATAACCACCTCTTCTAACAAATCCACGTACTCCTTCACCCCCACGCCAAAATTAGCCATATCAATAATCGGGTACACGACCAATTGTCCGGGACCATGATATGTAATATCCCCACCCCGATTTACCTTCACGAATTCAGCATGAGCCGCCTGCAACTGAATGGCACTAATCAGCATGTTCGCCTCGTTCCCGCTCTTCCCTAACGTGTACACGTGATTATGTTCCACGAAAATCATACAATTCTCCGTGTCCTCACCCTTTAACTTCGCAGCAATAATCCCCTTGTGCAACTCTTCCTGTTGTTGCCACACGGGCATATAGCTTGCCACTCCTAGATCAATTAATCGTATACGTTTCATAACTTATCTCACATGCTTTTCCGCATGGTAACTAGAGCGAACCAACGGACCGCTCTCCACGTAACGGAACCCTTTTTCCAACCCGATACGCTCGTATTCCTTGAAGGTCTCCGGTGTCACGTACTCTTTTACTTCGAGATTCGCCTCGGACGGTTGCAAGTACTGACCGATAGTCATTACTTTACACCCGACTGCCAGCAAATCATCCATCGTCTGAAGAATTTGTTCACGAGTCTCCCCTAATCCCAGCATAATACCGGATTTGGAAACGATACCCGATTCCGAAACCTGACGGATCACTTGTAAAGAAATATCATATTTTGCCCGGCTACGTACGCCATCCGACAATTCTCTCACCGTCTCCAAGTTATGAGAAATCACTTCCGGACGAGCATCAATCACCTGTTGCACGAGTTCTTGTCTTCCCTGAAAATCCGGAATCAGCACTTCCATTGTCGTTTCGGGATTCTCTCGTTTCACCGCCTCGATCACTTTCACCCAGTGAGCTGCTCCCAAATCAGCCAGATCATCCCGGTCCACGGAAGTGATCACGGCATGTTTCAAACCGAGCAACTTCACGGAGTTAGCTATATTCTCCGGTTCTGCCGGGTCCAATGGAGCCGGACGCCCCGTTTTCACGTTACAAAACTTACACGAACGGGTACATACATCCCCGCCGATCATAAACGTTGCAGTTCTGTTTCCCCAGCATTCGCCTTGATTGGGACACATACCACTGGTACATATCGTATGTAGATTATGTTTTCTGACTATATTTAAAACCTCCGTGGAACTCTGTCCTTTCGGTAATTTAATCTTCAACCATTCCGGTTTTCGTCTGCTATTACAACACGTCATACTCTCTATTTTTAATCGTACGCGAATATACGACGAAGTTTTTAAATACATACTGATATTTTTGATCTTTCAGGTTGTTAAATTCCCGAAAACACCTCTTTTTTTAACTATATGCAAATAACAGAAAATGCGTTAAATAAACTTGGACAGCTTGCATTCATTAGGATTATACCCTACATTTGTTTGCAATAATTCAAAACCAATTTCGTAATGTACAGAGCAGAAATACACACAGAAAAAGGTGTTATGAAGGTTCTTTTCTTCGAAAAAGACGCGCCGAATACCGTTGCCAATTTTGTAAAACTAGCCAGAGAAGGCTTTTATGACGGATTAACGTTTCATCGGGTCATCCCGGATTTCGTGATCCAAGGCGGTTGCCCTAGAGGTGACGGAACCGGAGGACCAGGTTACACCATCAAATGTGAGTTAAACGGGGATAACCAGTATCATGACCGGGGGGTCCTATCCATGGCTCACGCCGGACGGGATACCGGGGGATCTCAATTCTTTATTTGTCACAACCGCAGAAACACGGCTCATTTGGATAGACGCCACACGTGTTTCGGCCAAGTTTACGAGGGATTGGAAGTGATTGATGCCATCCGCCAAGGAGACGAGATTATTAAAATCGTCATCACGGAAGAAAATGAATAAGCCTGTGTTCTTAGTTGTTTAAATAATTCAGAAAAGCCGAAGTGTTAATAACAACAACTTCGGCTTTTCACTTGTATCTAACTTATCTTACTTTGCAAAAAGAGCCGCCAATGCAATAGAATTCAATTTTGCATCCACGCTGTCACCTCTGGAAGACAACACACTCGGGGCGGTGGCACCTACCAAGATAGCCCCTTGGCGAGCGTTTGCCAACTTCGTGTTTGTTTTATAGAACACGTTACCGGCCTCGATGCTCGGGAATACCAAACAATCCGCATCTCCCGCAACCGGAGACTTGATTTTCTTGATCTCTGCAGCCTCCTTATCAATAGCCACGTCAAGAGCTAACGGTCCGTCGATGTCAATATTACCTAACTGACCTCTCTCTCCCATTTTGGCAAGAATAGCAGCATCCGTGGTAGACTCCACTTTCGGAAGTACTTGTTCCGTGGCTGAAATCATGGCAACTTTCGGACGCTGAACACCAAGAGCGTTAGCAATCTGGGTTACATACTTCACGATTGCCATTTTCTGGCTGAAATCCGGAGCCGGAATAATAGCAGCATCACTGAACACCAACAATTTGTGGTAATTCGGACACTCCATCACAACAACGTGAGACAACGTGGCCTTCGGGGGCAACAAACCGCAATCCTTGTTCAAGATGGCGCGCATATATTTATCAGTACTTACCAATCCTTTCATGATGAAGTCAGCTTCCTTATCACGTACCATTTGAACGGCTTTAGCGGCTGCTTTCGTGTCCACCGGTTCATTTACAATCTTGAATCGGGAAATATCAAAACCATGCTCGGCACACACTTTCCTAATCTCATTTTCATCACCACATAAGGTGGCTTCAACAATACCCATTTCAACGGCTTTATTCACAGCCTCGATAGAGTGACTGTCGTTAGCGTAAGCTACAACCAAACGCTTTTTTTGGGTATTTCCCTTCAGTAATTCGTAGATGTCATCAATTTTCTGTATTGCCATGGCAAACTTATTTTTTACTTGATTAGTGATTTATGTTTTAAATTTGGAAACAAAAATAACGCTTTTTGATGAAAACTGAAACAAAAAGGAGCTTTTTGATTTTAGATTCTAATCACTTCGTTTATTCTTAATTTTAAATTACTTTTGTCTTTCGAATAGAAAAACAGAAATCACGTGTCGTTTAAAAAAAATATAATAGCACTTTACTTGATCAAGGTTTCCAAATGGTTTACCCTAGTGATGCCTATCATCGTGCTGTTTTACAAGGAATGTGGCCTGGATCTGGCAGATATATTTATTCTGAAGAGCGTCTATTCCATCGCCATGGTGTCCTTGGAAATACCAACAGGCTACCTAGCCGACGTATGGGGACGAAGGAATTGCTTGATTGCTGGTTGTATATTCTGTTTCTTGGGATTCACCAACTATTCAATTTCTGACACTTTCACGGCATTTTTCCTCTCGGAAATTTTGCTCGGATTCGGACAGAGCCTAGTGTCCGGTGCCGACTCTGCCCTACTTTATGATACGATGCTATATTATAAAAAGGAAGACGCCTATTTAAAATACGAGGGACGGGTTACCATGGTAGGGAATTTCTCGGAAGCATTCGCCGGGATTTTCAGCGGGCTGCTAGCAGTTTATTCCCTCCGATTCCCTTTCTACGTGCAGAGCGGTATCGCTTTTATCGGAATTCCGGCTGCCATTGCCCTGACCGAACACGCAGCCAAAACCAGAATCAAGAATTCGTTTGCCAATATCATGAAAATCATACAATACTCCCTTTTCACGAACAAGGAACTGTGCTATAACATCATGTTTTCCGGCGTGATCGGTGCCGCCACGCTGACCATGGCCTGGTTCGTTCAACCCTTGTTGATAGAACTGGATACCCCCACTTCTTGGTTCGGGATCATCTGGACAATACTGAATCTCACCGTCGGCATTTCTGCTCTCTATTCCGATAAACTGGATCAACGGCTGGGAAGTCTGCGAATGTACGCTTTTATACTATTCTTTATCGTGGGTGGATATATCGCGGTAGCCTTCAACATATCTTACGTTGGTTTGATATGCCTGTTCTTTTTCTACATTGTGAGAGGATTCGCCACTCCTATATTAAAAGGGTATATAAACCAAATTACTTTCTCCGAAATGCGGGCAACCGTACTTTCTATCCGTAACTTCGTTATCCGGCTTATGTTTGCGGCCATGGCCCCGTTAGTGGGCTGGCTGCATGACCTGTATTCCCTCTCTATCGCATTACAAGCAACAGCCGTCATCATTTTTGTTCCCGGACTACTATTCCTAATTTTACAATGGCGCTACTCGAAGAAAGTTTAAAAAAGTTTAGAGTTTAAAATAAAAAGGATGTTCTCGCAAACATCCTTTCAATCTCTTCTTCTTGATCCGTTTTACCGTACCTCTTCGAGAATCTTTGTTATGGACTCGAACACGTCGTCTACCGAACCATGACCATTCACAGAAAAATGCTTTTTCTGAATCTTATAGTGATCGGCAACAGGTAACGTCTTTGCCCGGTACTCGCGGAAACGATTTTCAATCACTTCCTCGTTATCATCGGCACGTCCCTCGATTTTAGCACGTTCCAGCATCCGGCGCATTAACTCGTCGTGAGGCACATCGATACTCACCAATGCACTTAACGGGTGTCCCGTCTTAGCCAGCATCTCATCAAGAATTTCAGCTTGTCTCACCGTTCTGGGAAACCCGTCAAACAGGAAACCATCCACGTTCTTGTGATGTTCGATGCTGTTTTCGATTAACGCAACCACAAACTCGTCAGATAATAACTCGCCTTTATTAATAATCCCGGCAGCCATTTTACCAAAATCCGAACCTTCGGCAATCTCTTTACGAATCATCTCCCCTGTTGACAGATGCGCTAGATTGTATTTTTCAACGATCTTTTTCGCCTGAGTACCTTTTCCGGCTCCTGGAGGGCCAAACAATGCAATATTCAGCATGACAATAACTTTATTTTATTCCTTTTGATGTATTAATTGTTTCATTTTTATGAACTCAGCCACAAAGGTATACTTTAATCCAAACTTTAAAATAGAAAAGTCAGAATATTTTCTAATTTTATGTTTGGAATAACATCATTTTTGCATTATTGTGAATTCCAGTACTTTAGAAACTTCATGCTAAAGTTATTCATGTTAATTTGCTTCCCCCATAATTACTCTTTCACCTTTTCAAGCACGTCCAGATCTGTGTAATAGGTACGATGTTGCGATTTCTTACCCGTTGCATTCATTCTGGCCAAAACATACTTAATATTTCCATGGTTATCAACCTCATAGTCTTCTACAAATCCGTATTTACATTCCTCGTCCATGTATCTTCGACCATTCTCGTCCGGGATAGCCCGCCGAAAAGCGGGAGTTGTAATTTTCACCTTCTCATTCACCTCAAATTGCTTGTTCTCGTCAATATACTGCTCTTTCAGTTGCTTTTCCTGCTCCCGATATTTGGCTATAATTTCTTCCAGCTCTCTTATAGAAGCTACATACTCTTCTTTTGTCATGGTTTTATTCATTTATCGAAATAATTTACTTACTCTTTTTACATTATGAATGTAATTATCACCTTGCAGTTACAAATATATAAAATAAATTAAATATACCATCCAATTCGTTCTAAATTCGACAATATTGGATATAAACAAACGAAAGTAGTTATAAGACCTTATCTCTATTCTTGAAAATTACATTGCAATTTCGTACATTCGCAAGCATTTCCGGAATCAATAATATGAACAAGAAAAAGACCACAACACGAAAAAAAGCCACGAAGAAAAAACAAAGTATCTTTGCCCGTGTTTTCAAGACAATACTATTGAGTGCCTTACTAGGCGCCATTCTCGTTGGGTTATTCGTATGTTGCGTGTACTACGGGATGTGGGGGAAAATTCCGGATTACCGGGACCTAAGGGAAATTCGTAACAACGAGGCATCTTCCCTGTATAGTGAAGATGGAGAGTTACTCGGAAAATATTACGTGGAAAACCGTACAAACGTCATGTTCGGCAGTATATCCCGCAATGCCATAAACGCCTTGATCGCCACTGAAGACGTGCGCTTTTACGAACATCACGGGTTCGATAAAGTCAGTATGCTAAGGGTATTGTTCAAGACATTACTATTAGGCGATAAGAGTTCGGGCGGGGGAAGTACGATCAGCCAGCAATTGGCCAAAAATCTCTATCCTCGCCAGTATAGCAGCCGTTTCATGATTCCGGTGATCAAGATCAAAGAGATCATCACGGCACATCGTCTTGAAAAACTATACACGAAAGACGAAATTCTCACCCTATATTTAAACACAGTATCTTTTGGCGAAGGCACGTTCGGTATTGAAAGTGCCGCCCAAAAGTATTTTTCTACGACGGCAACACGTCTCTCCGTTCCGGAGGCTGCCACACTGATCGGACTTTTGAAGGGACCTTCTTACTACAATCCCCGGGTACATCCCGATCGCACGTTACAACGACGTAACACGGTGATTGCCCAAATGGTTAAGTACGATTATCTGACCGAAGAAGAAGGAGAAGAATTGAAAAAAGAAAAGTTACGACTCCGTTTCAAACCGTTAAACCACTATTCCGGCCTAGCTCCCTACTTACGTGAACAAATCCGCCAAGATGCAGTCAAGCTCATTGCCGAATTCAACGAGGCAAACAGCACCAATTACGATTTATACAAAGACGGGCTGAAACTCGTCACCACAATCGATGCGGAGATGCAACGTTACGCGGAAAAAGCCATGCAACAACACATGAAGTCGTTGCAACACGCTTTCTACACGCATCTGGGAAAACAAGAACCATGGGACAAAGAGAAGAATCTCCTTGATAATGCCATTCGGGAAAGCGAGGTATATAAAAATCTAAAACGCCAAGGACTTGCCGAGAAAGCCATCCTCGCCGCCATGAATGAGAAAAAGCCCATGACTATTTATAGTGCATACCAGGGAGAAACCGAAATGCAAATGTCTTCCATTGATTCCATTAAACACTATCTAAAGATTCTTCAACCCGGTATGATAGCAGTAGAACCCCAATCCGGAAAAATAAAAGTATGGATCGGGGGACTTGATTTCAAGTATTTCCAATATGACCAAGTGCTGGCCCCCCGCCAGGTCGGTTCCGTGTTCAAGCCGGTCGTTTACAGTGCTGCCATTGAACATGGAGCCCGTGTCGATGCCTATTATAATAATGAACAAAAAAGTTATCCGGAATACGACAACTGGACGCCCCGAAATTCAAACAATCAATACGGTGGTTATTACACGCTGAAAGGAGCCCTAAGTCAATCCATCAACACGATTGCCGTCCAAGTTCTCCTACAAACAGGAATCGACGCCACGATAGAACACGCTCATCGGCTAGGAATACAAAGTGACCTGCCCGCAGTTCCCTCCATTGCCCTAGGAGCTGCCAATATTCCTCTTCGGGAAATGATTCTCCCCTACTTGTGCTATGCAAACAATGGCGTATCGACAACACCCTATTATCTGCTTTCTATAAAAGACCGAGACGGACGTATTCTTTACGAGGCTGAACCACCACGCAGAGAACGGGTGATTCCGGCAGAACAGGCTCATACCATGTCCTCCATGCTTTCCGCCGTTATTCAAGAAGGAACAGGGAAAAGACTGATCAACAACTACGGGTTGAACATCCCCCTAGCCGGAAAAACCGGGACAACCCAAAATCAAGCCGATGGCTGGTTTATTGGTTATAATCCTCGTATCGTCGTGGGCGTAAGAGTCGGGGCCAATAATTCTCGTGTACATTTCAACTCTACCGCACTTGGACAAGGTGCCAACATGGCACTTCCAATCTTCGGGTTGTTCATGCAAGAATGTCTGCAAAGTAACACTTACGCCTATTGGTCCGGTCTGTCCTTCCCGGTTCCACCCTCGGATACACAAAAAGAACTAGCAGTCCCCACGTTCAAGGATAATATAAGTCTGTTGGAAAGATTGACCAACCAAAAACTGGAAAAAGTAAAGAAACAAGATACAGAAAAAGATACCGATACTCCCAAGAAAAAAGGTTTCTTCCGGAAAATCGGGGACCTATTCAAGAAGAAAGATAAAAAATAATTCACCATGAAAACAATAAACAAGACATCCCTGCTCCTTGCCCTTATCATACTGGCTATCGCTTTCAGTATTATATCAATGATTGCTGCCCCGGCTGAAATACGTTACTCCTGGCACGGGCTGAACCCGTGGAATACCGTCCAAGCTGTTCCACTCATGTTCAAACGATTCCTTAAAATGGACGATTGGATTATCTATTCTCTATCCGTGTTAATCATCGCTTACCTCTGGTGGAGAATCTATGCACTCGTAAATAAATTCAGAAGATCATAAACCCTTTATTCTTTCACCCCGTACACACTCTGGGATATACGTTTCACAGCGACCACGAAGAAACCCGTTAAAACGAGATTAAATACTAAACTTAAAATGGAGATAATCAACGCAGGACCTCCTAACTGGTACCCCATGGCTATCACGATAATTCCTGCACCTACTTCCCCCCTCGTGAACATACCGATCGAAAGGGCCAAACGCTCTTGAATCTTCCGGTCACGATAGAAGAATAGCGGGAACATCTTCCCAAGATTCGAAAGAATCGTTACCACAATTACATGGAAAATCAGCATCCCCCATCCGGGCATCCCGTCTCCCCCGGTCTCCAAACCGATAAAGATAGGCGTACTCAACCCAACCAAAAACATAAACAGGTACGAGATAAAACTAGAGGCTCTTTCTTCCTCTCTCGAATGATTATGCACGGTTTTCATCACCATTCCCAGCACAAATGCCGGTAACAGTACCTCAATATGAATTGCCCCATCCTGTCCCATAAAAGCTTTCGAGATCAGGTACACGCTCTCGAATGTCGCCACGATACACACGGAATAAAGCAGAATAGCTCTCCAAGATTGTGGCAGGTTCAGCGAACTCAACCGTTTCCATCCGAAAATCAAAAGGATACAAACCACCAGAATAATAACAAACAATTGCCACTTGAAACCGATCATCAATATTTGCAACGGGATCATCAATAAAATAGTGTCCAAGTCATCAAATATAGCCAGCACCTGCGTTTTCTTGTAGATCCACTCCTTTTTCAGCCCGGCAGCAGCAAGCATCGTAAAAAGAATTCCCGCTGAAGTGGGAGCCGCAAACCGGCTGATCAGCAAATTATTCTCCCACGACAATCCCGTATCCAGAAAAAAGATATAATAACAAGCTATCAAGAGCCAAGGTACGGCAGCCGTCGCCATGGCAATAAAATAATCCGTCGTGTACGAACGCCATTTTGCCTTATCCAGCTCGAATTCCCTCCCTACATTAATCATGATAAAAGCAAGACAAATAAACATCAGCCATTTACTTATCGATGCCAACGTTCCATACACACTTCCTAACGCCGAAGGAAGTATTTGAGAAAAAAATAAGCCACAAAGTAAGAAAATAGAAAATAAAAAAACTTTCTTCATCCCCATCAAAATTAATTTGCCACAAAGATAGGGATTTTCAAGCAATTTTCGATCGCTATTTAAAACGAATCTAGTTAAAAAATGTATATCAAAAGCTTTGATCTACTCGTATTTAATCGCATCAGGTTTATAAACACGGTAATCATAAAATCCACTTTTCCGACGACTCGACACGTTCACCTCTATACTATGAATATCGGGTGGTCCTTTGGGGTAAAAAGCAAAACGAATACTTACATTCTTGAGAATCAAGTTATCATTTCGTAGATTCAGACTAAAACCGATTCCCCAGTACGATTGACTATTCAACAAATTCTTCTCATCCCGGGCCAACACCCCCCAATCCACGAACCCGGTAACCGATGCCCGAAATCCTCTTTTAATGTAAGGTAGGAACAACGTTGCGGACATGGAGGCGGAAAGTCGTTGTGTCCCCCGAGTGG
>NZ_JBCOSQ010000016.1:0-4128 GCF_040920905.1 Butyricimonas sp. RTP31003st1_G1_RTP31003_210430
AGAGAAGTTAAGCCCGTTAGCGCCGATGGTACTGCCCTTGGGTGGGAGAGTAGGTCGATGCCGAATTTAGAAGAGAGGGCGAGTTCAAGTGACTCGCCCTTTTTTTATATTGTCTCGTGGAGAACCTGTAACCTGTCAACTTGTAACTTGCCGCAGGTAATTTTTTTCATTACCTTTGTGTGTATGAGAATTCGGACAAATATAATATCGATAGGATTAATCTTGTTAGCTTTATTCATTGCCGCTATTTATTTAATAGGGGAAAAGATTAGTGACGTGGGGAACGATATGAATAATGCGAATGCACGAGAGGCTTGTCGATACCGGGCAGAATCTGTTGCATATGAATTTAAGAAAACCGAAGAATTACAGCGATTGGCGAGAGAGTTTTTTGGGAAAAGTGAATCTTACCGGGAGCAGGATTTATTTTCGCTTTTGAAGACGATGCAACAATTGGACCCGAAATTAAGTAGAACTTGGTTTTTCAGGGGTACCAATGATTCTCTACGGTTGTTGGAACGGAATAGTTCCGAGTTACGTAAGATGAAACTTTCCGGGATCGAGTTAAAGTATATGTATACCTTATTGGATTCACATGCGGATCACCATTTTAGTGGTACGTACCACGAGGATGGAAAGACTTACTGGACGACAATCGAGGCTATTGAACCGACAGCGACCCGGCGTATCCTTTTTGGATTTGATATCTCGTTGACAGACTTACATTCATATTTTGCAGAGGTTACAGGAAAGGTGTCAAGTTACGTGTTTATTGTAAATGAACGGGGTATATTACTTTCGCATCCCGATGAAAATTTATTGGGAACCTCACCTTTCCAAAAAGAAGAGTTGGATTCTATCAAGGAAGTATTAAAAAGTCAGAGTGAATTGGAAATTATGGTTCATTCTAATTTTCTGTCTTCACAGGTGCTTCGAATTTACTATCCCTTACTTGTCGGGAGTGAAAAGTGGGTGATTGCCGTTAACGTGCCGCAGTATGGAAATCGGGAGATATTGGATGAATTTCATCGTTACACGGCGATGATTGCCTTGATTACAGTAGTTATATTCGCAATTTTGTTACTTTTTGCCCAGCATAAATGGCGTAAGGAATACCGTTTGCGGCGTAGTTTGGAACAGGAGTCTATGGAACTGCATTTACAACAGTTGAAAAATCAGATTAACCCTCACTTTTTGTTTAATTCCTTGAATTCCTTGAGTGTGTTAATTGGTTCGGATTCGACTTTGGCGAGGGAATTCGTGTTGAAGTTATCAAAGGTGTATCGCTATTTGCTGGAGACAAGAAACGAAAGCTTGTCCACGGTGAAGGAAGAGATCGAGTTTACCCGGCAATATTATTTTTTGCAGAAGATTCGTTTTGGGGATCAGTTGGATTTGTCCATAGATGTGAGACCGGATTGTTTGGAAGCAAAGGTTCCTTCGATCAGTTTACAGATGTTAGTAGAGAACGCTATAAAACATAATCAGGTGACTTTACAAAATCCCTTGCATATTAAAATTTATGATCGGGATGAATGTTTAATCGTGGAGAATAATTACCAGCCCCGTGCAGAATCTAGCGAGGAGTCCATGGGCGTGGGTTTCGAACGCATTCAGGCCATTTATGACTTTTATTCTGGTGAGAAATTTGTATGTGATTGTGAAAATGGATGTTACGTTTGTCGACTACCTCTTTTAAAAAATCGTTTATAACAAAAAATCGATGATTCACTCCTTTTTTTCGGGGTTTCACTCCCCTTTTATTTTTATTGATTGAAATCTGTCTTATCATTGTAAAGAATCAGTTAACCAGATAGATTTAATGAATAAAAGAAGTATGGTAAGAACAAAAACATTCATTTTAGGTGCGATAGCCCTTGTTGCCCTATCATTATTGTCAGAACCGGGATATTCTCTGGAAAGACGAAAGAAAAAACATGCCAAGGATACAACGGAAGTGTCTAAACCGGATGCTTACGGGGATTTGGTGAAAAAAGCCAAGATTACTGAAGGTATGGTAAAGATTTTAACGGTTGAGAATGATTACTATTTCGAGGTGGCTGATTCGTTGATGGGACGTGATCTTCTAATCGTTAATAAAGTGTCGGGAGTACCTTACGAGTTGAATGATGCAGGCTTGAATAGAGGAATGGAGTCGAATGACAAGCTCGTGCGTTTCTATAAAGATAAATCTATGAACAAGGTGTGGGTGACAACTTACAATGGAAAGGTAAGTGTACCCGAGGGAGATGCGATCAGTGAGTCTGTGAAGGCCAATTATCGCGAGTCCGTGATCGAGTATTTCCCGATCGAGGCTTACGGGAAGGATTCGACTTCTGTGGTTATCAAGGTGAACAAGATTTTTGACGGAAGTGAGAAAAGTTTTAATGATATATATAATGAAATTGCTTTAGGCGGTTCGGTAAAAAAGGACTTGTCGAAGATATTGGGCGTGAAGGTTTTCCCCAAGAATGTGGTGGTAAAGGCGTTAATGACGACGCAGGTGGTTGATGGCGGCGTGGCGGTACCTCTTACGGTTGAAACGACAACAAATTTGGTGTTATTACCTAAGGTTCCTATGAAGCCACGTTTCGCCGACCCCCGTATAGGCTTTTTTGCCACGGAGCATATTTATTTTACAGACGAGCAACAGCAAGTGGAAAAACGGGAATTCGTTCATCGTTGGAGATTGGAACCAAAACCGGAAGATATAGAGAAATATAAAAGAGGAGAGGTCGTAGAGCCTGTGAAACCGATAGTGTTTTATATAGATCCTTCTACCCCGAAACAGTGGAGAGAAGAGATTAAAGCAGGAGTTCGGGATTGGCAGGCCGCATTTGAGGCAGCGGGTTTTAAAAACGCTGTGGTCGCGAAGGATGCACCGGAAGGTGATGAAGATTTTGACATAGACGACATTCGTTATTCGGTCATCACCTATGCGGCATCCCAGCAGGCTAATGCAATGGGGCCGTCCGTGGTTGATCCCCGTTCAGGAGAGATTATCGAGGCAGACGTGGTTTGGTGGCATAACGTGATGTCATTATTACATACTTGGATGCGAGTACAGACAGCACCGATAGATCCGAGAGCCCGTGCAAATAAATTGAGCGACGAGCATATGGCCAGTGCTATCCGCTTTGTTTCTTCTCACGAGGTAGGGCATACTTTCGGGTTGAAACATAACATGGGTGCTTCTCATGCTTTCCCCGTGGATTCTTTGAGATCCCCGAGCTTTACGGCAAAAATGGGTGGAACGGCAAGTTCTATCATGGATTACGCGCGTTTTAACTACGTGGCACAACCGGGTGACGGGGTAAAGGAAATTACTCCTAAAATCGGGACGTATGACAAGTTCGCAATAAACTGGGCTTATCGTTGGCTAGACACGGAGACACCTCAAGAGGAGTTGCCGATATTGAATGAATGGATTCAAGAGCATGAAGGAGACCCGATGTATTGGTATGGCGAGCAACAAGACCCGAAAGATCCGATCGATCCTCGTTCTCAGGATGAAGACCTTGGAGATGACATAGTGAAAGCCAATCGTTACGGGATTATGAATCTGAAACGGATTGTTCCGAATATTGTCGCATGGACAGAGGAAGACGGAGAATCTTTCGCGGAGGCAGGAAAATTATTGATGGCGGTGATTAACCAATGGAAGATGTATGCCGGGCATGTTACAGCTAACGTGGGAGGTATTTATATCAACAACCCGGTGAAGGGAAGTCCGGAAGATCGGTATATCCCGGTGCCGAAAGAGATTCAGAAGGAGAGCGTGAAGTACTTGATTGAAGAGGTGTTTATCGTTCCGGAATGGTTGTTCGGTGCTGAGGTCTGGAAGAAGAGTTACCCGATCCAGATGGGCGTGGAATATTCTCCTTACACGGTTGCACGAGAGTTGCAGTACGCTACATTCTATAATCTGTTGAAGGACGAGCGTTTGTTGCGTATGTTTGATTCTGAAGCGACTTTAGGCCGGGCGAAGAGTTACACGCCGGAAGAGATGTTCGCGGATATTCATAACGTGATATTTGCCAGCAGTAAGGCTGGGCGTAACTTATCTATCTACGAGCGGATGACACAAAAGAATTTTGTCGATGCGATCATCGTTAGCTCGAATAGGGC
>NZ_JBCOSQ010000016.1:4279-84594 GCF_040920905.1 Butyricimonas sp. RTP31003st1_G1_RTP31003_210430
GTATCGGTGAAGAGAGGCGAATTGTTGAAAATTTTAAAATTAGCGGAAAATAAACGAAACACGGGTAATGTAGAAACTCGTAATCATTACGAGGATTTGATTATTCGGGTGAAAGAGGCGTTGAATATGTGATGATTTTACACCTTATAACATACAAATTAAATAAGTTAGCATGAAGAAAAGTTTATTATTAATTGCGTTATTGTGTCCGCTTTGGCTGTTTGCCCAAAGCGAGAGCGACTATCGTACGATCAAAGGAGTCGTGATGGACTCCGTGACGAACGAGACTTTGATTGGAGCTACGGTAATGATAGACCCGGATGCGGCAGAGGCTAAGAATCTCGGCCCGAAGGGAACGATTACTGATTTTGACGGAAAGTTTGAATTGAAAGTGCCGAAAGCGGTGAAATATGTGGTGGTTAGTTTTGTCGGTTATAAAAATGCGAAACTGGACGTGACGAAGACCACGGAATTTAAGGTTATGTTGCAACCGGACCAGGAGCAGTTGACCGAGGTGGTGGTGACGGGTTACCAACCTATTGAAAAACGTAAGGTAACTTCTGCGATTCAAACCGTAAAAATGGATGATATTAAACGGATCGGTGTTGCCAGTATTGATCAATTATTAGAAGGACAAGTTGCTGGTATGACTGCAATACCAACAAATGGAGCGCCAGGAGCACCGAGTAAGATGCGTATTCGGAGTACGGTATCATTAAGTGGAGGGACCGACCCGCTTTGGGTTTTGGATGGAATGATTTTGGAAGGAAACGATATTCCAACAAATTTCAGCGACAAGGATAATATTGATAATTTGTATAATACTTCAATCGCTGGCGTGAATCCCGCTGATATTGAAAATATTACTATTTTGAAAGATGCTGCTGCAACTGCAATTTATGGTGCTCGTGCTGCAAATGGTGTTATTGTTATAACGACGAAGAAAGGGAAAGCTGGTAAAATGCGGGTGAATGCATCTGCGGCAATGTTCGTGACTGTAAAGCCCGATTTAGGAAAGTTGAATTACATGAATTCTTCTGAGAAAGTTGATTTCGAGCTAAACATGGCAAGTATTGATTATCCTGATATGGAAAAATCTTTGAAGGGGGGAGTTGCTCGTATTTTAAATAATTACGGTCAATGGGATACGTATCGTGAAGGTGGTTTTAATGCAATTTCCCAAGAGGCGCAGGATGAAATTAATACGTTGCGGAAAAAAAATGTCGATTGGGGGGATGAAATGTATCAAACAGCTGTGAATCAACAGTATAATTTGAGTGTGACAGGTGGATCCGAAAGAGCACGTTATTTTGCTTCTGCGGGTTATTACAATGAACAAGGTTCGACAATTGGTACGAGTTTCGAACGTTTTAACGGAACATTGAAGACAGATATAGATTTACGTGACAACCTTCAAGTGAGTTTATCTTTATTCTTGGCACAGAGTACGCGTAAAAGTTATATTACAGACTTGGGTGGTTTCACGAATCCTGCTAATTATACCAGAACCGTTAATCCTTATTTAGAAGTAAAGGATGAAAATGGAATGTATATATATGACCCAGATATAGAAGGTGTTACCGGTTTGGCAGGAGAGAGATATGTACCATTTAATATGGTAGAAGAGCGGGAGAATACGGATTATTCTTTGAAAAATTTAGCCGTAAAGCCATTGATTTCATTGGAGTACAAGCCGTTCACGTGGTTAAAGTTATCTACATTATTAGGATTGCAAATAGAAAATTCTCAAACAGAGAAGTTTGCGGATAAGGATACCTATTATGTACGTAAATATAGGGAAACAGCCTATTCATTTAAAGATGGTTATTGGATTCCGGAAGGTGGAATTATTCAGAACTGGACAGATGATATGTCGCAATATCAATGGAGATTGCAGGGTGAGTTTAATAATGTTTTTGCAGATAAACATGCTGTAAACGTGATGGTTGGTTATGAAATGCGGGGTAATAAATCAACTCAGATTCACACAAAAGGATTTGGGTATGATTCTAAAGCCTTAACGACGAAACCGCTTAACTTCCCTGATGGGAGTGACTACTCTTCGAGCACCCTATATCAGCAGTATAAAAGAACGGAATATGAAAATCGTTACTTGTCTTATTATATGACAGCATCTTATAGTTACGACAATCGGTATACCGTATTTGGAAGTATGCGTTTTGATGGATCGAATCTGTTTGGTGTTTCAGATAAATATAAATATTTACCTTTGTGGGCTCTGTCTGCAGCATGGAATGTGGATCAAGAAAGATTTATGGATAATGCTGAATGGGTGTCTAGTTTGAAGTTGAGACTTTCTTACGGATTGCAAGGTAATGTGGATAAAAATACATCTCCTTATATAGTTGGTACTTGGGGAGAAACCTCTGGTCTTGGGGATTCAAGTGAACCTACTATTACCGTGACCTCTCCACCTAATCAGAAATTGCGTTGGGAAAAAACCTCAAACTGGAACTTAGGTGTTGATATGGGGGTGTTGAATAATAGAATCACCTTCAGTATTGATGGGTATTATCGTAAGAGTAAAGATTTGATTGGAGTACGTTCCTTACCTTTGGAGAATGGTTTTGATTTTACCTCGATGAACTGGGCTCAGGTTACAAATAAAGGATTTGAGTTTACAATATCTACGGTAAATGTTCGAACTCAAAATTTCCGTTGGGCAATGGATTTCAATATCGCTCATAACAAGAGTAACGTGGATCGAATTACAATACGGGAAAATGAGCGGATGCCTTCATTACAAGGATATTCTGTCGGTGCTTTATTCAAATTGAATACAGCAGGAGTGGATGAGAATGGATACCAAATGTTCTGGAAAGATGGACAAAAAGTGTCATTAAAGGATTTCTTTGCTTTGGATTATAGTTCGGAAGGACTTCCTACAAGTACTTTAACAAACGAGGAGTATAGTAAATTGTTTACTTATGCGGGAACGACAGAACCTAAGTTTACAGGAGGTTTTATAAATAAATTCTATTATAAGAATTTTGATTTGACGATTAGTACAAGTTTCGTAATAGATCAGACAATGCAGGAAACTCCCTTCTATTCTCCTTCTGGCATGTCTCCGGGTACGAACTATTCGAAGAGAGTTGCGGATATCTGGTCTCCTTCTAATCCCAATGGAATATATCCAAGAATCATGAACCATTCATATTGGATGGATTCAGATAATGATTTTATTTACACGTGGATGGATGACACGAATGCCGGATTTAAAAACTATGATTACTGGTTTAAGGATATGAGTTACTTGCGAGTTAATAGTATTCGTTTAGGTTATTCTTTACCTGATAATGTTCTTAAGAAGTTAGGCTTTGGTGTAGCCCGCATTAGTGTAGAAGCAAGAAATCCGTTCGTGATCGCTTCTAGTTACAAAGGGTATTTTGATCCGGAAACTTGGGGAAATGTTTATACGCAACCTCTGCCTAGAACATTCTCTTGTGGAATAGATTTAACGTTCTAATTTAAAACACGGTAAACATGAAAATTAAAAATGTAATATATTCGATATGTTCTGTGGTAGTTCTGTCTTCTTGTAATTATTTGGACATAACTCCTGCGGGAAAGGTGATACCAGAGAAGGTGACTGAATTTAGAGCATTGGTTACATCTGCTTACACGACAGTTCCAGCTTATAAGTATTTGTTGTCAGTTAGATCTGATGAGTTGTTTCCTGTATCTAGTGGACAGACGTATTCTAGTTACATCAATATTGCTCTATGGAACGATAACGCATCGAACTCTTTGGTAAGTTATCCATGGGGAGATCTGTATAAAACGATTTTTTATGCGAATAGTGTGATTGCAGATGTGATGAGTGCTGAAATTGACACGCAAGATGATTCTCGTGAACAGGTAATGGCAGAAGCGTTAACATTACGGGCTTTCATGCATTTTGAATTGTTGAATTTGTATGCTAAAACTTATAATGCGAATACTGCTAGTTCTGATAGGGGGATACCTGTTGCAACCTCAATTGATATTGAGCAACGTTATGTTCCTTCGACAGTTGAGAAAGTGTATGAACAAATTTTGAGTGATATTGAAGAGGCAAAAAGTTTGTGGAAAGTGGAAGAACAACCGGAAGGAACGAAATATCGTTTTTCTAAAAAGACTGCTTTAGCTTTAGAAGCTCGTATTCGTTTGTATCGTTCGGAGTGGGAACAGGCATTAAGTTTGGCAGAGGAATTGATTCCTACGTGTGTATTGGAAGATTTTAATGATCCTCAAGCAACTTTGCCTTACGTGACATCTTCTAAAGAATCTTTGATGAATTTGGAAAAGATTGTGGGTAGTAGTGATGTGCGTGACTTGTACGTGCTTCCGGAGTATATGAGTAAATATAAAGATGGAGATTTACGTCCAGCTAAATTCTTTGTAAAAGACGGAGAATATTATAAATTAGTGAAAGGAAACGGGGATAATTTGAAGGTTTCTTTCCGGGGAGCTGAAATTTATTTGATCTCAGCAGAGGCTGCAGCTCATGTGGATGGTAAATTGGATTTGGCAAAAAATCGCTTGAAAGCATTAATGGAGAAACGTTTAACCCCGGAATTGTATGCCGAGAAATCTGTAGAAATAAATTCTATGAATCAACAGCAATTGTTGGAAGAAGTTGCAGATGAAAGAGCCCGGGAATTTGTTATAGAAGGACATCGTTGGTTTGATTTGAGACGTACAACTCAACCGGAAATCGTGAAACCTAATCCAAGTGGTAATACTTCGACGATTACGTTGGGTTCAGGAGGCGTCGGTTATGTTATTCCGTTCCCAACTGTAGCAACGGAATCTAATCCGAATTTGCACAATTAATTTGTATGTTACTAGGTTGATCTAGTAGTTGGAAGGCCGTGGGGGTGGTTCCCCACGGCTGTTTTTATTGCTACATGAATTATTTTCGTTATTTTTGTGAATACAGAAACGATGGATGAAAGAATCCGGAGAAAGTATTGATAAAAATAGCCTATGAATGCAATTATAATTGAAGATGAATATCTTGCAGCGGCAGAGTTGGAACGGCTGTTGGGAGAGGTAGCCCCGGAGATCACGATATTGACGAAACTGGATTCGGTGAGCGAGAGCGTGAAATGGTTGAAGAAGAATAAAGCCGATGTGATTTTCATGGATATTCATCTGGGGGACGGGCAGAGTTTTGATATTTTTGAGCAGGTGGAGATCACGGTACCGGTTATTTTTATCACGGCTTATGATGAATATGCGCTCAAGGCATTCAAATATCAGGGGATTGATTATATATTAAAGCCTTTTGATAAAGAGGAATTACAGCAAGCATTGAATAAACTGGAATCTCTTTCCCCGGTAAATGCTCCTTTCCCCGTGGCATCGTTGACCGTGTATCAGGAGCGTTTCCTGGTTACCGTGGGGACGAAGATGAAATCCGTGACGGTGGGGGATGTTGCCTATTTCATGGCGGATGGGAAATATCTGGTACTTTTCACCCGTGACGGGCAAAATTATATCTTGGATCAAACGATCAGTGGTATAGAGACGAAATTGAATCCGGCACAGTTTTTCAAGATCAACAGGAAATTTATTATCAGCTATAATTCGATCAAGGAGATGGTGAAATATTCCAACAGTAGAATCAAGATCGTGTTAACCCCGGCACCTCCTGCCGGAATTGAGGCAATCGTGAGTTCCGAGAGGATTCAAGAGTTCAAGCAATGGCTGAATCAGTAATTATTCTATCGGAATGTTGGTATCAGCCCGGTAAGTAGCGGGAGTTTTTCCTGTATGTTTTTTAAAGAATTTTCCGAACGAGGATTGATCGCAGAAGTGAAGGCGGTCGGCAATCTGTTGCAACGTGTAATCCGGATTCCGGAGTAGTAGTGAGGCTTGGGTGATTAGTTCATTGGCGATCACTTTATTTGCCGCAAATCCGATATATTTATGTGTTATTTTTGTGAGGTAATGAGGGGTGATGTTCAGTTTGTCTGCGTAGAACAAAACTTCGTGCTCTTCTTCTATATGTTGCGTGAGAAGCTGGGTAAATTGATTGCAGAGTAATGAAGAGCGAGAGATTAATCCTTTTTTCTGTTGTTTTTCCATCTCCGCGAAGATCATTTGTGCAACCTTTAAATGATACAGTAAAACTGCATGTTCGAAGATACTTCGGTTTAACGGGCTTTCATTGGTTTGCGAGTTTTCCACGATGAGACGGAAATAGTCTGCCAAAATTTCGATTCCGGCCTTGGGGATTGTGATCGTGTGTTGAAAACGCATGGAAAGGACATCCCGGAAGGGGATCGGTTTGACCCCGTGATCTGCTCTGTCCATGAATGATTTGGGCAGGATGATGATGTGTCCTTTAAAGTCGTTACCCGGTGTCATCTGGGTGATGGTGTTCACCGGTTTAATGTTGACGATATTATTGTTTGAAGGGGTACATTTATGCCGGATGTTATCAATGACAATTTGAAGCGTTCCTTTTAAAATGACAATGTTTATAATGATGTTGGATATGGGTGGGAATTGCTGCAGGACGGTGTGGTCGAAACTATCGGCTTGTAATTCAGCGAACAATACCTCTTGTTCGACTTGTTTGTTGGTTATCAGGGAAGAAAGAATGTCGATGTTTGCCATATCCTTGTTTAATTTATAGTACAAAAATAAGAAATACGGATGAATACAAAAAAATGATTCGATCCGTATTTCAATCTATGAAACTATCTCCCTCCTCCGAGAGCCTGATAGAGCGTAATCGTGTTGGAAATTTCCGTCAAGTGGTTGGTCACTTGATTTACTTGTGCTTCCAACAAGGTTTGTTGGGCTGTCAACACTTCCAGGTAAGTGGTCGACCCGTGTTTCATGAGTAACTGGGTGCTTTTCACCGCATCTTGTAGATGTTTTACTTGTTTTGAGTAATTTTCTGCTTTTTCCCGTGCGCTTTTCACGGCAACCAAGGCGTCGTTCACTTCGATGCCGGCTTCAATGATTGTTTGACGGAAAGATATATCGGCTTCTTTCTGTTCGGCTTTGGCAATGTCAAGATTGGCTTTTAGTGTCCCTCTATGGAATAGGGGCTGTACGAGCGACCCGACAATATCGTATAGCGAGTGTCGGAATTCGTAGTTTCCCGATATGGTCAAAGCGGGGTAGAAGGCTGCACGAGCCTCGTTCGTGGCATAAAATGCCTGAGCCAAAGTGTACTCGGCTTGTTTTACGTCCGGACGATTGGAGAGAACATGAAGTGGTACTCCCACATGAATCACCTCTGGAGCCAACCAGTCAGCGAGTTCTCCTCGCTCGATCGGGTGGGGTGTTTCCCCGAGTAAGGCGCAAAGTTGATTTTCCGTTTGTTGAATCTCTTGTTGGATATCGATCAGGTTATTACATACATTGTAATAATTTGCCTCTGTTTGTGAAAGTGAGGCGGCATTGTATTTCCCGGCTTTCATCAACCGGCGGGTGACTTCCACGTTTTGTTTCCAACTCTGTTCTGTTACCTCGTAGATTTTGTATTGTGCATCGAGGGATAACAAGGTGTAATAGGTGGAGGCTACCGTGGCAATCAATTGCGAGCGTACAGCTTGCATGTAAGCTCCTGATTGGAGGTAAGCCGCCTGTTTTCTTTTCTTGGCGTTACGCAGGTTCCCGAACAAGTCGACTTCCCAACTTGCATTTACAGGTAATTGAACGTCCCAGGAACCATCGAAATCTGCACTGGGTGAAACGTTGAACGAGGGGAGAAATGCCAATTTTGATGCTTTGAGAGAGGCTTGTGCTACCTGAATTTTCAAGATTGCGCTTTGCATATCGGCATTATTCTTTAAGGCGGTTCTTATCAAAGCGTGTAGTTTTTCATCTTGAAAAAAGGTTTGCCAGTGTATATTTCCTGTTGAGGCAGTATCCGGGGAAATGATGTCCCCGTAGGCCTTGTCTGTTATATCGTAGCGAGGCGTTTGGAATGTCTCGTATATGCCGCAGCTCCCCATCGTGAGTATGAAAATACATGAAACGATGGTGCGATGTATCTTGTAAATAATTATTTTATTCATAACGTTCTTCTTTCTTTTTGTGAATGATAAAACCGTATTTTTCCTGAAGTCTTTGCATGATGATGAAAAGGGGAGGAACGATGAATAGCAAGGCTATTGTTCCGATGATCATGCCCCCGACAACTCCGGCTCCCAAAGTACGATTCCCATTAGCTCCCGCACCACTGGCGTAGAGCAGGGGCAACATACCGAAGATCATGGTAAGTACGGTCATCAAGATGGGACGCAGGCGGACTTTGGCAGCGTCGAATGCCGCATCTTCAATACTCATTCCGGTTTGTCGACGCTGGGCTGCATATTCCGTGATCAAGATGGCTGTTTTTGCCAGCAGACCGATGATCATGATCATACCTGTTTGCAGGTAAATGTTGTTTTCGACATCGAATACCTGTGCCGCGATGAAACATCCCAGGATTCCGAAAGGCACGGAGAGGATAACGGCAAACGGGACAAAGAAACTCTCGTAGAGAGAACAAAGTAACAGATAGATGAATACTACACAAACGATAAGGATAAATACTGTATTATCTGATTGGCTTTGTTCACGGGAGGAACTTCCGAACTCGTAGCCGTATCCTTCCGGCAATGTATTTTGTGCCACTTCTTTGATGGCGTTGATGATGTCTCCTGAACTGTATCCGTTGGCCATGGTTACGTTGGCCGAGATACAGTTGAACAGGTTAAAACGGCTCAGACTTTCCGGACCGGAGGTTTTGGTTAGTGTTACATATTGGCTGACCGGGGCCATTTCATCCCCGTTTTTGAAATAGATGTTGTCTAGGGAATGTGTGTCCAGCCGATATTCCGGGCTGGCTTGGATGATGACCCGGTATACTTTTGAGAAGCGAATGATGTTGGAGGCATAGATTCCACCGTAGTACCCGGAAATGACATCCAGTATATCGGAGGGGGAGATCCCGGCCCGCTTACATTTTGCTGCATCCACGTCCACCACGTATTGTACGTAATCCACTCTGAAGGAGCTGAAAGCGGACATGACTTCCGGGCGTTGGTTCAGTGCGCTGAGAAAGTTTTGGGCAACATCATAGAAATCATTAATTTCCCCGCCTTTCTTGTCCTGCAGGTAGAGTTCCACGGCATTTCCCGTACCGTATCCGTCAATCATACTTGGAGCCATGACGAAGACCGAGGCCTCTGTAACTTGTTGCATATCCCGGTTGAGTCGATTCATGATTGCCGTGGAGGAATGTTCGTCACCTTTCCGTTCGGACCAATCCTTGAGCTGGATAATAAGCATCCCGCTGGATGAACCGGAACCACCTGTCATGCTATGGCCTACTACTCTGGAATAGGCTTTTATCTCGGGATAGGACAGAACAATCTTTTCAATCTGGTCCATGACCCCTATCGTGAATTGCATATTACTTCCGGGTGCGGTGCTGACGGAAACGAACAAGGTACCCGTGTCTTCATCGGGAATTAAACCGGTTTTCGTGTTATTCATCAGGAGAACGGCAAGGACAATGGAACAAGCGAGTGCTATTCCGGCAATCCATTTCCGTTTAAACATGAGGCGCAATCCGGATTGGTATTTGTTGTACAGTGCCAGATAGGAAATACTGTATGCTTTTTTGACGAGGGTGGTCAGTTTGCGGTCTTTGGATTTCCGTTGAAGTAATAGTGCGCTTAGTGCCGGACTTAATGACAGGGCGTTGACGGCAGAGATTGCAACGGCAACGGCCATTGTCAGACCGAATTGTTTGTAGAATGTTCCGCTTGTCCCGCTTATGAAGGATACGGGGATGAATACAGCCATGAATACGATCGTGGACGTGATGACTGCTGCCGTGATGTCATGCATGGCGTGACTTGTTGCAGTGGCAGAGTTTGTTTCTCCCGAATCCATTTGAGTCTGTACGGCCTCAACGACGACAATGGCGTCGTCGACAACTGTTCCGATCACCAGTACCAGGGCAAACAACGTGAGTAGGTTCAAGCTGAATCCCATCAAGTAGATGAAAGCAAAAGTTCCGATAAGGGATACGAGGAGTGAAAGTGTGGGTATTAAGGTTAGTTTATAGTCGTGAAGGAAGAAAAATACTACCAGTACGACGAGAACAATGGCTTCCAGCAATGTTTTGACAACTTCACCGATAGAGGCAAAAAGGAAATCATTGGTATTCTGGAGATATAGGTAATCAAGTCCCGCGGGGAACGATTCTGATAATTCTTCCAGTAATGTTTCTATTTGAGAGTTGATTTCCGTGGCGTTGGAACCGGCAGTCTGGTTGATCATCATGGTCACTCCGTGGTGTCCGCTGATCCCTCCGGCATAACTGTAACTCTGGTCTCCCAATTCGATTTCGGCGACATCTTTTAACCTTAGGACTTCTCCGTCTGCGGTGGAACGTACCACCAGTTCACCGAATTCTTCCGGGGTCTGGTAACGTCCCCTGTATTTCAGCGTGTACGTGAATACATTGTCAGAGTTTTCTCCGAAAGAACCCATTGAGGCTTCAATGTTCTGTTCATCCAGCACGGTCGTGATGTCTGCCGGGACAAGTTTGTAGTGGGCCATCGTTTCCGGGTTTAACCAGATTCGTATACTGTACGTGGCTCCCATGCTTCGGACTTCCCCGACGCCTTCGATACGCTGTATCTGTGGAGCAATATTGATATTGATGTAGTTTGTAATGAATGACTCGTCGAATGAGTCGTCCGGGCTGTATATACCTAGAATGGCAAGAGTACTGATCTGTCTCTTCCCGACCGTGATACCTACTTTGGTGACTTCACTCGGTAGTTGTCCTTGTGCTTCCGATACCCGGTTCTGCACGTTCACGGCTGCCTGATCGGGATCTGTTCCTTGTTTGAAGTAAATGTTGATACTGGCGGAACCTGATGATGCGGAGGATTCCATGTAGGTCATGTTTTCTACCCCGTTGATCGTTTCTTCCAGGGGGACGATCACGGCTTTCTGGACGGTTTCCGCGCTTGCCCCCATGTAGGATGCGGAGACATGAACTGTAGGCGGAGCGATGTCCGGGAACTTTTCTACAGACAGGGATTGCAATGCCAGTAACCCCAAGAATACGATGGCTATGGATATACAAATAGCCAGTACGGGGCGTTGTATAAATCTATTTTCTTTCATGGCTTCTTTTATTTTTCAGGAGACGTGGTGTTTACACTTTTCACTTGGACTCCATCTTTGAGCAGTCCGGCACCGGATGCAATAATTTCATCCCCGACTTTTAACCCGTCGAGTACGATGTATTCTTTACCGTCATTGGTGGAAGAAACGGTAATTTGTGTTGACTTGGTTTTGCCGTCAATAATCTTGTAAACGAAAACCTTGTCTTGTAACTCGAAGGTCGCTTCTTGTGGAATTAGAATAATATCGGTGTAAGTTTCGGGGATAACCACGCTCCCGTTTGCCCCGCTATGAAGAAGTCGGTCCGGGTTGGGGAAGACTGCCCGTAGGGATGCCGTTCCCGTGTTCTCGTTGATGACACCGCTGATACTGGCCACCCGTCCGGTTTGGTTGTACAGGGTTCCGTCGCTCAATTTGAGTTGAATATCGGGCATTTGTTCCAGAGCTTTTTCCAGAGTTCCGTACTCCCGTGCCATGTTAAGCAGGTTGTTTTCGTTGATGGAAAAATATACGTACATTTCTGAGTTGTCGGACACGGTTGTTAACGGTTCGGACATCGTTGAACTAACGAGTGTTCCCTGGCGATAGGGAATCGTACCGATCACCCCGTCTGATGGACTTTTGATTTCCGTGTAGGAAAGGTTGTTTGCCGCGTTGATGCGGGATGCCTCCATTTGTGCCAGAGTTGCCTCTGCCGTGTGTAACTGGTTTAAGGCCGTTTGGAGTTCATAATCGGATACAACTTGGTTGTCGTATAACTCCTTCGTGTTGTCATAGTCTAAACGGGCGGAGGCGACCCCGACTTTTGCTGCCGCGTAATTGGCTTCTGCCACTCCCAGGGCTGCATTATAGGGTACCTGGTCTATAACGAATAGAATCTGTCCTTTCTTGACCCTTTGTCCTTCCGTGACTTTAATATCGGTGATTTTGCCCGATATTTCTGCATAAATACTGACATCTTGTTTTCCCCGGATCGTTGCGGAGTAGGATGTTGATAGGGTTTTACTACTGTCTTTTACGACAAGGGTTGCGTACTCCTTGTTTATCGGTTGCGATGTCTCGTTCTTGCAGGAAGAAATCATTAGCACGAATCCGATTAATACCAAATAATAATTTTCTTTAATTCTCATATCCTTTTTCGTTTTGTGTGTATTCCAAATAATTGGTGTAAAATAAGCTAATAGAACTTATTTTGTCCATAGCCATACCCGCACGGGTTTGGTTCAAAACGAAACACTTTTTTATTGTCAGGAAAATGGAGATTAAAGTAAATGGAGCCGTGACATTGCCACGGCTCCATTCCCCTATTGATTACCTAGTTGTTTAACCTGTTTAATTTCCCATAAAGACGATACCGACACTGATCGTGAAGTTTTGCATGGCTTCCACTTTCCCGGATTTGGTTCCGTAGGTGTATTTAGCCCCAATGTTGAATGCAAATTGGTCATTGACGGGGATAATGGTACCTATTTCGGGTGCGAAAGCGAATTGCCATCTTGCGTTCGTGGCAGTGAATTGTCCCAGATCGGTTTTTAGTTCTGTCCAACTGGTACCTAGTCCGAGTCCTAGGTAAGGTCTGAACATGGTGTTTTGATCTGTCAGCCAGTAACGTCCCATCACCATGATGGGTACCGTGTTGATGTAACGGTATTGATAACCGGTGATCGTGTGTATATCTTTACTGCCTTTGAACAGGAAGTCTCCCGTTAATTTACCTTTGTCCTTGTAGAACGTGTTCCAACCGATCATACCCCCGATAGAGAATTTCTCGTTTAGGAAATGATGGTATTCAAGATCCATACCCCGGAAACTCATTTTGCCGGCATAGTCATTCATTTTTCCAAGTGGAACAGACATCTGGTAGTTTAAGTTCAGCATTTGTCCTTTTACTAATGGGCTAAGCCCGAATAGTATGAGCGATATAATTAATAACTTTCTCATAATCGTTTAAATTTAAAATTGACAATTAATGATCTATCCTACTATTTTTTCAAGTATGGTGACTGGATGAAACACTGGTCAATCGTTGTTTCCATTCTGTCAATAATAGATTGTTTTGATCCTTGTAGCAAACCGTCGGCGATACCGCTCCAGAGTACAGGAACTTTCTTGGTTGAGCTGGCTTCTTGGTTGGTTGCGATCATGTCAATCACGATGGAACCACTTCTGTAAGAGTATACCGTTACCGGGTACCACGGGTATGAAGGACCCCAACCCGGACCCCATGTCGGACCCCAGATCCAGTTCCAGCCCGGATACCAACCCCAGTAGTTATACCAGTAGTCAGAGCCATAATAGTAGTTCACGTTAGAGAAAGCTGATACGGTGACAATGAAACTCGGTTGTTGATCCTCCTCGCTAGTCGGTTCGATGTACGAGTATCCGAGTTGGGTAAAATTGTCTTTTACCAGTTGTAAGATTTGGGCATCGAATTCGTGGTTCGGAGTTTCTCCTTTTGCCACGAAATAAACAATAGTGTCGGGGAGCGAGAATGTGGTGTACTTGGTGAAGTCCGCATTTTTGTCATAATTCGTTATGGCAACGTCCATCTCCTCCACGTTGTCAGCGCCTCCGGGATAGCATGATACCAGAAACTGTGCAAACAGCCCGATGAATGATAAAAATAATAAACGTTTCATACTGTGTTAGTTTTAGTTTAACAATTGTTGCTAATATATTTATCTACAACGAGATAATCATTACAAGCGATGAATGTCAAGTTTTGCTCACTTGTGAGGTTGTATACGCCGACTTGGACGATAGGTTTCAGCTACACGATTATTTTTTTTCGTGAACCTGTTCTGTGTTAATCCGGTAGTATGAATTTTTAGAGGCTATTCGGGTTCCGTGCTTAGGATAAGGCGGTAGTTGTGATCTTTGGCGATATTCATCACTTTCACGATTTGTTCCAAGGGAACAGATTTATCTGCTTGAAGAGAGATACACGGATCTTCCAATTCCCGTAGTTCTTCCACGAGTCGGCGCTCTAGCATGGAGAAAGGGATTACTTTTTCGTTCAGGTAGAACGTGTAGTTTTTGTCGATAGACACGACCGTGACAGGTTTGTCCGAAGTTTGATTCGTGCTTTTGGGTAATAATAATTTCAATGCGTTGGGATTAATCAACGTCGAGGATATCATGAAGAATAGCAACAATAGGAAGAATATGTCGGTCATGGACGACATGTTGAAATTCGGGTTGATCTTGCTTTTACGTTTTATTGCCATGACGAAATAATTGAAAATTATTTTTTGGGACGGAGGTATTCGATAAGTTCAGAGGAGTAGTGTTCCATGCGGAAAACGATTTTGTCAACACGGGCAACCAGAAAGTTGTAAGCCAATTGACCGATGATTCCGACGATCAGCCCGGCCACGGTGGTGATCATGGCGGTGTAGATACCCCGGGAGAGAAGGCCGATGTCGATGCTGTTTCCGGCCATGGACATATCGTAAAAAGATTGTACCATCCCGACCACGGTTCCCAAGAATCCGATCATGGGAGCGGTTCCGGCACAAGTGGCTAAGGTCGGAAGACCTCGTTCCAAGTTGGCGACCTCGTAATTGGCCGTGTCTTCCATGGCCTGGCGAATTTCTTGCGGGTCTTCGTTGCTTATTTTGATCCCCTTGGCGATAGTGTGTGCCAGTGGAGAGCCTTCTTTTTCACATTCTTCGAGTGCGACACGTGTGTTTCCGGTTTTCAAGGTTTCTTGTATTTTTTCCATGAAAGGGACATCCGTTAGCCCTGTTTTGCGGATAAGCCAGAATCTTTCGCAAGCAATGTAGATAATGATAACAGACAATATAAATATGGGGATCATCAACCAGCCGCCCATCACGACCATATCCCATAGATTCATTCCAGCATTGTTTGTAGGTGCAGTTTGAACTGCCAGTATAAAAGTTTTAATCATACTCGTTTTTTATAGTCGTGCGAAGATAATGTGGTTTTTACGAATTCACAAATTCGAGGGGAGAAAGTTTGTAAAGTCTATAAAGTTCATAAGGTTTGTAAAGTTAATAGAGGCCTTCGAACAATGTTTAGCGGCAGCTCTGGCTGCCGTCGACAAAGCTAACCGCTAAAGTTAACGGACGTTATGAACTTTTAGAACCGAAGGTTCAACTTTATAACTTTACAAACTAGAGGTGTGTCAAAAATCCTTTGACACACCTCTTTTTTATCGGGATCTGATCTCCTTTCTCATGAAAGAACCATACGAGAGTGCGAAACAGATGACGGTGGCAGCAATCAGTCCCGAGAGTTGCGGCCAGACAACCATTAAACTTTGTCCCAGTGGTAGCGGGCTGGGGATTGCCCCATGAACTTGTTCCATGGTCAAGGGGCCCAAGCTACGAACCGAGGGCATCAGTAGTGTCGTGGTTGCCTCGTTGAAGAGCATGCTCGGGGCAAAGCGTAACAGGTTGAGCATGAATTTCTGATAACTGATGACTTGGTAGGCGCTAGCCATGGCCGAGGGACTGATGGCTTTACCGACCAAGTTGATAATCATGTTGTAAAAGACGCTGAAGAATAACCATACGGCCACGCATGCCAGAGCCGAGGTGGCGGCTTGCTTGAACTTTATCGAAAAGAAAATGGATAAGTTCAGCCAGAAGGCCACGTAAATAATACTAACCACCACAAAGGCTATAATGCGTAAAAACTCTTCCGCTGTCGGCGGTATTCCTATCGCTATTAGCCCGAATCCCATAACCAGAAGTGCCAGGGCTAGTAACATGCTCCCGATAACGATCAAGGCTCCCACGAATTTGGCGTTGATCAGGTAATCCCGATGAATGGGTTGGGACAGGATGCGACTAAGCGTTCCTTTACTTTGTTCGGAATTGATAGCATCAAACCCGAGCGCGATGCCTAATAACGGTCCGAGAAAGTTAATGAAGATCACGAACGAGGGCAGGGTGCCGTCGGATACGGTGAATAGTTTCAAAAACAAAAATGAACCGTCGGGATCATTGGGTTTGATGGCTGCTCCGATATTGGTTAATGCCGTGTAGAGGGAACCCATGCAAGTCAGCGCGATAATGGCTATCAGGATAATGAATTTCCAGCTTCTGACATGGTCGGCGACTTCTTTACGGACAATAACCCAGAACGGACTTTGTATTTTATTCATGGCTTTTTCCTCCTCCGAAATAACGGTTATACATATTTTCGAGCCCGTGTTCCTCGTTTTGTAACTCGTTGACGTTGACCTCTGCCAAGAGTTTACCTCCCCCGAACAGGCCTACCCGGTCACAGATTTGCTGAACTTGATCCAGATGATGGGAAGAGAATAGCACGGTCAGTCCGTTTTCTTCTCTTAACTGCCGGATCAAATCCATGAATTCCTGAACCCCTGCCGGGTCAATACCGGATGTCGGTTCGTCAAGGATAATCACTTCCGGTTGCTTGATCAGCACATCCGCCAGTCCGAGACGTTGGCGCATACCCCGGGAGTATTTCCCGGCTCTCTTCTGTGTGTCAACCGGTAGCCCTACCCGTTCGAGCAATTCCTTGGCCTTGGTTCTTGCATCCGCTTCCGGGATCCGGTTCAGGCGGGCCGTGTACAACAGGTTCTCGATACCTGTCATGTCATCATAGAATCCGACGTCTTCCGGCAGGTAACCCACCTTTTCCCGTACCTGTATCGGGTTCCGGGTTGAATTGATCCCGCAGACCTGTACCGTTCCGGAAGTCGGATCCGTCAATCCGAGCATCATTAGGATTGTCGTGGATTTACCGGCCCCGTTCGGGCCGAGAATCCCGAATATTTCCCCTTTCCGGACGGATAGATTTACGTGATCAACAGCGGTGAATTTCCCGTACTTTTTCGTCAGTTCATGAAGTTCGATGATAGGCTCGCTCATGATCTACCTCCTTCCATATTTGCGGAACAGGTAGTACACGCATCCCAAGGCGACAAGGATGACCAGTACGCCCATCCAACCCCAGATCATGGGTGTTCTCACCGCAATTCTGAAATCTGCCGAGGAGTTTACTTCCGGGGTTTTGGCAGATATTTTAGTCACGTAATCTCCCGGAAGAGCTTTTTTGGATGCTTTTACCGTGGCCGTGACGTTAGCGGTTTCACCTGCTTTCAAGCGATTGATTTTTGCCGGTTCGAAGGTTACTTCCCAGTCAACCGGTTTGTTGGCAGATAGCTGGATGTCCTTTAGTTCTGCCGATCCGGTATTCCGGACAATTAAATCTATATTCTTGTTATCTCCCGCGGTGATCTCGCTGCTGAGCAGGCCACGGGGTGTTGTCAGTTCCATCTGGTAGGTTCCCGTGATCACAACTTCCAGCTCCAGCTCGGCAGAGGTGGTGCTTGTCGTTGCTCGTACCGGAATTTTGTAACTTCCAGCTTCAACGTTGGCCGGAGGGTTAATGTCAATCGTGATGCTCTGTGTGGCATTCGGTTCAACTTGGGCCGATGTGGCTTGCTTGTAGTTTGCCTTGAAGACCACGTTCCAGCCTCTGGGTGCTTGTGCCATCAGCGCGTAGAGCTGTTGTTCTGCCGTTTGGTTTTTCAGCGTGGCATTGAAGGTAAACGAGGATTTGGAGTTCCCTTGCATGTTGGGTTGATTCGTGGTAAAATCGGTTTGGTAGGTACCCTGTTTGGAGACCGTGATCGCGATGGGGAGTTCTCCAAGTCCCTCTGCAACAACCGTGAAACGGTAAGTCCCTTTGTTGACTTTTAGCGGGATGTCCACTTTTAACGAAACGTTCTTTTTCTCGTGGGGTAGGACTGCAAGTTCACTGATGGTCCACGTGCCGGCCTTTAGTTCGTAATTCCAGCCTCGTGGCAGTCCTTTCACGGATAAGTTCACGTTTTTAACTACATCGTAGTTGTTGATAACGTCAATACTGTAGTTTACAGATTCTCCCGGTGGAACAGCGATTTTCGTGTAGGGAGTGTACAGAATCACATTTTTGTCGGATTCCGAGGCCTGCAATTGTATGGGAAGAACACCCATCAGCAGTACCAGTAATAGATTAAAATAATTTGCACGCATTGTCATAAAAATTTTCGTTAGATAATTTTGATATGATTTTCAATACGTTCCCAAATATATATACTATCTGTATTACTTATTTTTAAAAGATTTGAAAAAAAATTATTTTGGTTCATAAGGTTCGTAAAGTTTATAAGGTTTGTAAAGTGACGGGAGTCCTTCGAACCGTGTTTAATGGTTGTTCTAGCTGCAATAGACAAAGCGTCCTGTAAGGACGCTTTGACTTTATGAACCTTATAAACCTTATGAACTTTATACCCCCATCATAGTAGCATGATCACGCTAGCCGATAGTGTGCTGATGCAAATCCAAAGGATGATGCCTAACAGGATCGGTTTGAAACCTACTTGTTTGATGGTATCTTTAGAGAGTCCGGCACCGATAAGGAATAGCGTGAATAACATTCCGACTTTAGCGAATCCCACAATCTGAGTGTAGAAATGTCCCCATTGCGGCGTGTAGGTAGCGATGATCATGGCGACAATGTAGAAGAAAATAAAGTAAGGAATGGATATTTTTGATTTAGTGTTTGTTCCTTTATTATAGAAGAAGGCGGCAATCAGTGAGATCGGGATGATCCAAAGTGCCCGAATCAGTTTGGTCGTGGTGGCGATAGCCAAAGCCTCGTTGCTGTATGTTTTGGCTGCACCGACCACGGAACTCGTGTCGTGGATGGCAATAGCGCACCAGTATCCGAATTGATGATCGTCCATTTCCAGCCAGCGTCCGATTATTGGGAATATGAATAGTGCCACGGCGTTAAGCATGAAAATGGTTCCCATGGCCACGGTGATGTCCTTGTCTTTGGCTTTAATGACAGGAGCCAAGGCGGCAATGGCACTTCCCCCGCAGATGGCGGTTCCCCCGGAAACGAGGAATCCGGTGTCCCGGTTGACTCTTAGTTTGCTGGTAAAGAACAATCCCAAACCGATGGTAACGACAATGGAAAATATAGTGAACAGGATTCCTGTTTTCCCGGCTTCGATGGCTTGTTCCACGTTCATGCCGAAACCTAGTCCTACAACGGAAATCTGGAGAAGTATATGGGTGATCCGGCTATTAATTGCCAAGAACGGGTGACCGATAGTCAGCGATAAAATTAGACCTAGTAAAAGGGCAAAGCCCGGATCAAGAAATGGTACAAGAAATAAAGCTACGATGAAAAGTACTTCCTTTTGATTTTTGTTCAGTTGAATTTTGCTCATAATCTTTAGTTATTTGTTCGGTGCAAAATTCTCTCAAATATATGAATCTTGGAAATAAGAAATATTCAGATGGTATAACTAAAAGTAATATATTATTCGTCCTTGCAAATTTGAGATAGGAAAGTTATCCGTTTCATAGAAAGTCTGGCACAATAGAACATTCTACATCATTAATAATCTCATCTATCAAATTATTAGCACGTGATATGGCTTCTTTCAATAGTTTCATATCAATCTCAATGGACACAATGAACAATAATTGCAATGTTACTAATTATTCTTCTTATAATTTTCTACCTGCTCCAATACTTTTTGAAAGACCTCTTCATCCCATTGAGGAGGATAATCCTCTTTGTAGAGAAGGTAGGTGAGTTGACTAGCGAGCTTATTTTTCAGGTTGTCGTTATTCAACCAATCGGCATAAACAGCGGTATCATCAATCAGAGTCTTGATTTTCTTTGCCAACTCAATACAACGTTTATCCGCATATTCAAAACCGTGTTTATCTCGAACTTCAACAAGGACATCAAAGAATGCTTTTTCTTCGAAAGTGATACCCAATTCCTTGAATTTCTCACTATCAGCCTTAAGTTCTTTCAGAATGTTCATCAATTTGTTCGACAGCCCGTTGATTTTGTATGAAACAATGTCATATACATCGTCCACGACGTTCTGTGTCACATCATTGGTAAATGTCAACCTGTCCCGTGTGTTATAGGCATCTATTGTATCTTCAAGCATTTTCTGGAAATGTTCGGCCTGTATCTTGTTTGTCCGGTTGTATGCTCTGATGGCTTTGGCGACAAGTTTACAGAGAATCTGGAACTTGGTGAACGGCATTTTTATTTCATCCACCTCTTTGGCAAACGAGTCACTGAAAATATTTTCTTCAACACCTTCATTCATTACTCGTTCCACACCGCTTGCAAGAATTGCTTCCTGAACCATCTGTTCCACATACCTGTTCATGCTTTCCGTGTCGTGCTCTGTAGTGGTCATTTTGTTTACGTATGAGCAGATGCCCATGAAACATTGGCTCCATGCAACCTCCTCTTCAGTCAGAATGCCGGCTGGGTTACAGATATTATAAGCTGAGCGCAGGCGTTTGACATGTTCCTTGAAAAGTTTGAGGAAGGAAACCTCTCCTTTCCGTTCAACACTGTTTGCAAGGATATGTTCAGCAGCTTCCTGAATAAACTGAAGGCGGGCAAGGTCATTGTTCCCGAAAAAACGGTCAAATGCTACTCCAGACAATCGCTCTTGCAAAAGTTGCAGTTCGTTCTGCAATACTTCATGTGCAACCTCCAAATCTTCTTGTGGTCCGACTTCTCCACCATATTTTTTCATGGCCTTCTTCATCTCTTCGCGGATGCCTATGTAGTCGATAATAAAACCACATTCTTTTGTGCCGAATTTACGATTGACACGCGAAATGGTCTGAATAAGCGAATGTTTCGATAATGGTTTGTCGTTATAAAGCATTGTCAAACAAGGTACATCGAATCCGGTGATCCACATATCTACATTGATGGAAATATGGAAATTTGACTTTTCCGATTTGAACTCCGTATCAAGAAATTTACGATATTCCTTGTCTCCAAGCAGATTGTAAAGTTCCTTTTCATCATCCTTATCTCTGGTCATAACCATATTGACAAATGCGATGTCGTTCAGTTTGTTCTTTTCGTCTGCTGTCAATACAAGTTCGTTCAATGCTTTCTTTTTCTTGAACCAGTCAGGCTGCATCTCTCGCATGAT
Source organism: Butyricimonas sp. RTP31003st1_G1_RTP31003_210430 (assembly GCF_040920905.1). Lineage (NCBI taxonomy): Bacteria > Pseudomonadati > Bacteroidota > Bacteroidia > Bacteroidales > Odoribacteraceae > Butyricimonas > Butyricimonas sp. RTP31003st1_G1_RTP31003_210430. Next base: position 25,419 of record NZ_JBCOSQ010000016.1, read on the forward strand.
TTTATACAGTCTGAATGCGATCTTGCGGTCAGCGCAAGTAATCATAGCCTTTTGCAAACGGTCTGTTGTCTCAGTCCGACGCTTATAATCTTCGATAATGTCTTTTGCAACACGGTGCAGGACATCTTCATCACCGATAATCATCTCCATGCTTGACATGGCGGCCTTGCTCTTGGCAATATTCTCCGGTGTTGCACCCTCGTCCGAACATAGACGATAATACTCTTCTACTTTCTCTGCTTGTTCTTTATTAAGGAACACACGAGCCAATCGAGGGTCATATTTGATTGGGACGGTGATTCCGTCATCCTCCGATTCTTTCATCGTATATTGATCTACTACCTTTCCAAATACATGTATGGTTTCATCAATAGGTGTTCCGGTAAAACCTACGTATGTAGCATTCGGCAACGCATCCCGCAAGTATTTTGCAAAGCCGTATGTGATTTTCGCTCCGATCTTATCGGCCTCTCCTTCGGTTTGTATGGACAGTTTCGAGCCGATATTGTTTTGGGAACGGTGAGCCTCGTCACTCAAACAGATAACATTGGAACGTTCTGTCAGCAATCCTGTAGTTTCTGCGAATTTTTGGATGGTAGTAATATAAACACCTCCGGTCTTGCGCATACTCATCTCTTCTGCAAGTTTTTGCCTTGTCTCGAAGACTTTTACTGCTTCATCCTCAAGATATTGCTTCGAACGACAGAACAGTTTTCCGCTTTGTGTCTCCAAATCCTCCCGATCCACTATGATGAGAATAGTCGGGCTACCTAGTTGTTTTCTGCATCGCAAAGCCAGTTGGCGGGCAAGGAACAACATGGTATAGGTTTTCCCACACCCTGTGGCTCCGAAATATGTCCCACCCTTGCCATCACCTCCGATAGAACGTAAATGGTTCAGGATGTGGTCTCGCAGTTTGCGTGTAGCAAAGAACTGCGGATAGCGGCATACGATTTCAGTCGTGTCGTCTTCTTTTACCGGATCGGGGAAATAGACATAGTCCCGTAATATCTCCAATATACGTTCCGGTGAAAGCGCTCCACGAATGAGCGTACGAAGTGTGTCAAGTCCTTTTCCGGCTTTGTCTTCATTCTCAATCTTTTTCCATTCGTAGAAAAATTCAAATGGCGTGTAGGTCGTACCCAAAGCGTTCTTTGCACCATCGCTGATTACAGCCAATGCGCAATATTTCAGCAATGTCGGAATATCTCGCGTATAACGAATGCAAATCTGCGTATGAGCATCGCGTATGGTGGCATTCTGCTTGGTCGGATTTTTCAGTTCAATGATGCAGACGGGTATGCCGTTTATGAAAAGCAAAATGTCGGGGCGACGGTTCTCACGGCCTTGCTCCATGACAAACTGATTGACGCAACGGAAAATATTATGGTCGGGATGCTCGAAGTCGATATATTCCAGGCGGAATGGATTATTCCGCCCATCGCTGTATGTAAAGTCGTAACCATCACGATATAGCAAAAAAGCATTCCGAAGAGCGTAATAGTCATTTTGCCCGCCTGTATTGCGTAGATTGGCGACAATACCGTCAATTTCGGCAACCGTCAATTTCTTGTTTTTGTATTGAGTGGCAAGAAAATTTCTAAGATCCTCTTCGATGAGTGGGTCGGTATATTTCCTGTGAATGTCATCACCGAATGTATATTGCCAATGTGCCTCTCGTAGAAGAGCGATAGTTGCTTCTTCGAATTGACTTTCATAATATTTCCCTTTATTTGCCATGACCGCTGCTATTTAAGAATGTATGATATGTTGAAGCAATGCAGAACAAATCTCACGAGAAAGTCTGTTTGCTTCTTCGGCTATTTGTTTGGCTTCGTTAGCGCATTTGTAGATATTGACGATTGCACGTTGTAACTCAATAGAAAGTTTCGGTATTTCAATATCAATAAATCTGTTCCAATCCAAATTTGCTCTTACACTTGAATCACTGTAAAACCAACCTAATCTATCCATTTCCGGATTTTTGAATATCATCATGAAATACTCTGGAAGAATTGGTTCATTTTCATCAAGAGCGAAAATTGTATAAGCAGGAGATATTAGAGCCGGAAGATCTTTATCATACAATGCTATACGAATACATTTATCTCTGCCTGTCTGCATACCACTAAATGCAAACTCACCTTTTCTAATAACCTTATATTTGCTTGTATTTATAGTGTCTATTGAGGCTACTGTTGGCATAAATGTTTTATTATTATTCAACCCCAAAACCTCATAGGAATACCCTTCTTTATTTATCGTATCTACAATTTTTATCGCATTACCAATACGATACTTATCTACATTATTCTTTTTTGCCTTGTGTATATAACTTTGACAAATTTGCATAAGTGGAACAGCCTTAGCCTCGTTTTGTTCTTTGATTTCCCGAAGTGCTTTCCATGCATTCACCACCTTCTGCTGTTCGTCAGGAGATGGCAACGGAATTTCAATATCAAGGAAACGTGGCCAGTCCAAGTTGGCTCGAACACTGGAATCGCTAATGAACCAACCATAACGATCACTTTCGGTGCGATTAAAATATATGAAAAAGTATTCTGGCAAGACTTTCTTTTCGTCGTTGATGACAAAAGTTGTATATGCAGGAGAAATTAAAGCAGGTTGTTCGTTGTCGTATAGCCCAATGCGAATACAGATGTCTCGCCCTGTCTGCATACCACTAAACACAAACATTCCTTTTGTAATAATTTTATATTTGGCTATATCAACTCCGTCCAAATTTGCAACAGTCGGCATAAATGTTTTGTCTCGATTTATACCGATTACAGGATAGTTGCCACCTGCGGAGTTTCTTTTATCACATTGCTTGATGTACTCTCCCAACCTAACCCATTTTACATTACCAGTCCTCATATCACTCTCCCTTTCCATGTTGTTCCAAAAAGAAACGTTTTTGCTGTTCTATCTCCCTGCTTAACTCTTCTTCTGTCGGCATATATGCCATATATTTAGCGGCAAAAAGCTGCTCGCTACCGTTGAGGACAGAATATTTTGCCATTACCTTGTCGGTTTCAGTGCAGAGCAGTATGCCTATTGTCGGGTTATCATTCTTTATATACTCCAATGGATCACTGGCTTCAATATCGGGAGATGGTAATGTCAATCCTTCTCTTGCACAAGCCATACGGCGACCATAGTATTGTGTACCGATATTGCGATTGAGTGTCCTCACACTCCACATCTGTTCTGAGGCTTCTTTTACATACCACTCTCTGGCCTTTGGGTCTGCAACCTGTATAATCGAGCGGAAATGCGACCATGTCAAATTGTGAACACACGTGTTCACAATCTCCAAGTTATCGAAACACGAATAGAATTGACGAAAGTAATCCAGATTTCGCTTGTTGAACGTGTTGCCGTATTTAGGCATCAGTTGCTCTGCCAATGTTTTAATCAACCGGGTGCCATATTGTGCACGGGCCTTCCCATGCTGTTCTTCCTCCACTATCCGCCGTCCGATGTGCCAATAGGTGAGTACCGCAATTTGATTGACTGCTGCGTATGCCCGCCCCCGACCTTGTTCTATGATGCCTCGAATATCATCAAAGAGTTTATCGGTTGCTATATCATGATGTTGCAACTTATTCTTTTCCATACCCTAATACTTTGAAAGCGTTTACGAGTTCCGTTTCGTTTGTATCCCATCTTTTCTTCAGCACATCAAATTTATAACTCATTTCAGAAAGAGCAGATTTATAGTCTATTTCCGTATCGCGGTCAATAAACTCAATATATCTGGAAGGTACGAGGGAATATCCCTTTTTTTGAATTTCGTCGTGATGCGCAGCATAGTATAATTCTGGCTCGGCATACTCGGCAAAATTCTCGGTTTGCCAATTGAAATATATTTGACTTACTCTGTTGATTTCCGTTTCTGACAGACGGACATATTTCTTTTCGTATATATTATTGTTCCAAGTTCGCAAGTCGATAAACAAGACCTCTCCGGTACGGTTACGAAGCTGCCTGCCATGCCAAGGGCCACCTTTCTTGTTATTGTTCAAAATCCAAAGGGAGACGGATATATCGGTAGAATAGAACATGTTTCGCGGCAAAACGATAATAGCTTCTATTTTGTCGCTTTCGATTAGCTGTTTGCGTATTTCCCGCGTATCGCTATCATCCAAAGCTCCGTTGGCAAGCAGGAATCCGGCTATTCCACGACTGACATTCAGTTTGTTTAGGATATGAAGAATCCATGCGTAGTTGGCATTGCTGGCAGGAGGAACCCCATAGCCTTGCCACCGAGGATCAGTCTCAAAACCTCCATATTCGGCGTATTTCTTCAAATTGAACGGCGGGTTTGCCATGATGTAATCAAACTTGAGTTCCTTATGCTGATCATCGGAGAACGTGGACACGGCTCTATCGCCCAAATGGTAAGAGATGCCTCGGATAGCCAGATTCATCTTTGCAAGGCGATAGGTTGCCGGTTCTGATTCCTGCCCATACACATTGACAGCTTTCGTGTTTCCACCATGAGCCTCGATGAACTTTGCCGCTTGAACAAACATACCTCCCGAACCACAGCAAGGATCATAGACCGTTCCATCAAAAGGTTCAATAAGAGAGGCGATAAGTTCCACGATAGAATGTGGCGTATAAAATTCTCCTTCCTCTTTGTCTGCGTTGATGGAAAAGGCCTGTAAGAAATACTCGTATACACGTCCTATGAGGTCGTGGTCATTAAATTTTTGTAGGTCTATCTTGTTTATTTCATCCACTACACTTTTCAAAACTCCCGGTTCAAGGGCTGTTTTCGTGAAAATTTGCTGCGGGAGGGCATTTTTCAGCTTGGGTTCGTTGTCATCCAAAGTTTTTATAGCCGTATCGAAAGCAATAGCCATACTGGTAGGCGAAGTAAGAATCAGTTCGTCCCAAAATGTTTCGTCTGTCAGGAAAAACACTCCATCCTGCATATACTGGTTAGGGCGCGAAAGTTGCAACTCGATGAAATCTGTATCATTAATACCCTGCACTTCCACTATTTCATGCCTGATTTTCTCCTTTTGCTGTTTGAATCGTTCTCCTATGAATTTCAGGAATACAAGAGTCAACAGCAAGTCACGCTTATCTGTCATTGCTGCACGCCCACGCAGACTATTACGACAGCTGAAAAGTATCGATTCAAGGTTTTCTTCCTTTACCGGTTTATTTTGTTTCTTAGCCATTTTACTTTTTTATCAATTCTGCATTTAACTTAAAAGCATTTACATCAATCTTATATAATTTGATTGCTCCCATAAGTTTATTGTTCCGTTCTCAATAAGTCATCCACAGTTACTCCCAAAATTTTGGATATTTGAATTAGCGTCTCCACATTGGGTTGTGTTGTATTGGTAACCCATTTGGAGATTATAGCAGGATCTTTATCCAATTGTTCCGAGAGCCACTTATTGCTCTTGTTTTTCTCTGCGAGAACGACTTTGATTCGGTTCAGTAATTTACGCTCCATATTCATGTGTCTATTCAACATAAATACGAAGGTACAAATTATTTAGGAATATATTTGATTAAACAGGTTATATATTGCGGGAAAACACAAAAAAGTGACTAAAACATCAATTGTATTGTTAGCAATATGGTAACGAAAATATTAGGTATATTCAGTAAATACCTAAATTGTCTATCATCGTTTCGACTTTCGATTCCGGGATTCGCAGAATCTCAGGAGTAATTCGGCGTAGGGGTCAATGGTGCCCTGCTTGTGAATGGCATAGAGCGTGCGGGAGATTTCGAGGTCGTCGATGTCGATGATTTTTAGCAGGCCACAGGACAATTCGTCTTGGATGGAAAACACGGAGACCAAGGCGTAGCAATCGGAGTGTTTGAGGTATTGTTTGATTCCCTCGGTACTTCCGATAACGATCTGTTGGTTTAGCTCGTTGATAGACATCCCGGCTGCGGATAGCTGGCGCTGGATAATATTATATGTTCCGGAGCCTTCTTCCCGAACGACGAATTTTAACGTCTTCAATTGTTCTTTCGTGATCGATTCCGGGGAATCATTTTTGGCCGAGGTAACCAGGACGATTTCATCTTTTAAAAAAGGGATGTAGTGAATGTCCGTTTGCGAGGGTACACCTTCAATGAAGGCGAGTTGGATGTTTTTATCCAGCAATTCCTGCTCGATCTGGTAGGTGTTACCACTGATCAGGTTTATTTCGATATAGGGATGAGTTTCCCGGAAACGGGCCAAGTATTCGGGTAAAATGTACTGGGATAGCGTGGTACTGGCTCCGATGTGTAAAGTTCCGGAGAACTCTTTTTTCATGTGCTGCAGGTTGAAGGTGATGATGCGTTCCCGTTCAATCAGTTCTTCGCTTTGTTCCAAAAGGTATTTTCCGGCAGGGGTAAGCATCAACCGCCCTTTCTCACGATCAAAAAGAGTGATCCCCAATCCCTTTTCCAGTTCTTTGATACTTTTGGAAATGGCCGGCTGGGAAAGCCGTAATATCTCGGCGGCCTTTGTCGTGTTCAAATGTTTTGCCGTGTGATAAAAGATCGTGAGTTTGTGGTCTAGCATCTTGTTTGCTTTTAATTCTGAACAAAGGTAGAGAAAAATGGTCAATCTATTGCTTTAAAGTACACGTTCCTTTGCATCGTGGTTATTTTGATGTCATTATTGGTAAAAAGATAGTAATAATCATGTAATAATCTGATGTAAGTCTTTGAGGGGAGTTCATTCGCACTTGTAGTTCTATTGACAATGGGCGATGAAAGGGCGATGAAAGGGCGTGAGATGGGAGAGAGGAGATTATTACGGTGGCTTTTGTATGCCTTTATGGAGAACATATAGTGTTAAATGGATAATTTTTTTTTCAAGAAAATATTATTTGTTTTTTGTAAAGAATTTTTGGGTAGGGAAAGAGGGTAATTTGTTGTTTATTAGTATGCTGTAAAGATCGAAAAACGATCGTTTAATGCGCTGCAAATATACATCAATTTTAAATATCACCATCTATTTGTCAATTTTTTTTGGATTCTTGTAATTAGATATTTACACTTTTAGGTTATCAATTTAACAGATCTGTTTTGTTAATATCATTAAACGATCGTTTTTTAATTCAAATGAATCGTTCGTGCAGACAGCTTTCATGCATTGTTGCTGTGTAAAGTGAAGTGCGTGGAACACATGGCCGTAAATCAGGACCCGTGACAGGGTTAGTGCGCGAAGCGCGTCCGGGCGGTTCGTGTGTCCGGGGATTACAGAGACAGAGAAAATCATCGTTCGCTAGAAAATAGGGAAAGAATAAAAATAATGGTTGCGTGTAACAAGTTAAACTGGTATGCTGCTTATACCCGTGTAAATCAGGAATTATTGATCAAAAGAAAGCTGGATGAACTGGGGATCGAGAATTTTTTGCCCCAGGAAGAACAGGTGCGAGAAACACCCGTTGGACGTAAAAAGATCCGGGTACTTTTGATTCATGGGTTAATATTTATCCGGACGGATAAGGCAACAAGTTTTTCCTTGATAAATGATCATTCGTTGAATATTGTTTATTTGAAAGATATTGAGGGACGCCATTCGCTGATCGTTCCGGATAAACAAATGCAGGATTTCATGTTTTTGTTGGATTTCTCAACTGGTAGCGTGGAGGTTTTGAACAAAGGAATCAAACGGGGTGATCGGGTAAGAGTTATTAAAGGTCCCTTGCAAGGATTGGAAGGTGAGTTGGTACGTTTGAAAAATCATAAACGTGTAATTATTCGTTTGGATGGGGTAGCCTCTATTGCTACTTCTTATATTCCAAGTTCGTTTCTTGAAAGAATAGAGTGATACAAAAAAATGGAAAAAGGTTTATTTCACGAATTGTATAAACGGTCGTGTGAGTTAGAAATGGGGCGTTGTCCCTCCCCGGCGTTGTCAGGATTCTTGCATGGTTACTTGTCCGTGTACTCGATGGTTCGCGTCTATCCTTGGTTGGAAGAGAGTTTCGGGGAGACGTATGAAATTCATGAACGAGTGCGTGAGATCGCCCGGTTTATAGAGCCTCTGGCTGGAAACAAAAACCTCCCTGCAGATGTTCGGGCCGGTTACGTGGTGGATTTGATGGATGCTTACCAGTTATATTCAGACTTGAATTTCTTAAACACGGCGTTGGATGCGGCTTATGACATACTTACCCCGTGGGGAAGTGACAAAATTGTTTTACCGTGTCGTACTCCGAATATTTGCCGATTGTTATGTAATTGTTACTATTTCACGGGTGAAATGGAGAACGGGGTTTTGGCTGGTAGCCTGATTTCCGAGGCGCTTGGCTCTATTCGTGATTTGGGCCGTCAGGGATTGATGGCATGGTGGGATACATTCTGTTTTTATGAAGATGTTGTCGGGGCAATGGAGTTGCCGGAACCGGAACGGGTACGATTGGCCGAAGAGCGAGTTCGGTTGGCCGTCAGTGTAAAGCAGGAGGAGGAGGAAATGATAGAACGTTTTGTCCTGTCTACTCGTGACGATCTGGAGTTGTTCGGCCGGGTGTTTTGTATCTTGGCTAGGCGGGAGTTTGCAATCCATGACAAATTGTATGGTAAGAAGGAATAATTTAGACGTGATTCACAATATAAATCTCAGATTCCGGGAGATGCAACCCCCGGTTATAGCGTCTCCCTCAACGGTACTTCTAAGCCGGATCAGCTATTAATACCGGAGGGGACGCTCCTTTTTGAAGTTTGGTATAAATGAGATACTCCATTCATTCCATTTGTGATCGTTTGTGCGAGAGAAAAAAGTACGTTAATTCTTGGACGGTTCTTTTCGTGGATATTTTGTTGTCCGTGGGAAGTTCATTCGTGGCTCTTCTTTTTGTAGACAATTTTATTGTCGACTTGTCAAGGAATGCTTACTTGTTCGTTATTGTGGGATCGTTCTTGATCAGTCTGCTCGTGTTTATGGCGTTGGGAGTGAACAAAAATATAATTCGCCATGCCACCATAAAAAGTATCGGGAAGATGGGCGTTGCGATCTTTTTTAAGGAGGTGCTTTTACTAGGATTAGTTTCTCTTGTTGTTTCCCGGATGTTCAATAACCATGCTTTTGCGTGTTTTCTTGTTGATTTTCTGGTAACAACGGTGGTTCTTATCGGGTTCCGGGTGATGCTTGTGCTTGTTTATGATTTGGTAATATCGCTGTATCGTTCAAGTAAAACGAGGGTGTTGGTGTACGGGACGGATGATAAAAGTGTGGCGTTGAAGAAAAGGATGCACACGAGTAAGCATTATCACGTGGTGGGATTCGTGAATCCGGATAAGCGACTTAAGTCTTACTCCATTTCGGAACTGCCGGTTTATTATTTTGAAGACGAGGCTAATTTTGCTTGTTTCGTGAAGAAATACAATATAAATGGTCTGCTATTTCCTTCTCCGGAAACAGCTCAACGGGAGGCTGAAGGGTTGGTATGTTACTGTCAGGCTTATGGAGTGAAAAACTTGGTGGCTCCACCCATAAACGTTTTGGGTGACGGGTTGAAGAAAACTGTTATCCGAGAAATCCGGATCGAGGATTTGCTTGGTAGGGAGGAAATCGAGATAAACACAAAGGAGATTGAGGCGAATTTTGCCGGAAAGGTCGTGATGGTAACGGGGGCAGCCGGAAGTATCGGTAGCGAGTTGTGTCGTCAACTGGCAACTTTTGGTGTAGCTCATTTGGTATTGTTTGATAATGCCGAGACCCCGATGCATGAACTCCGTCTTGAATTGGAACGGAATTTTTCAAGCCTAAAATTTACCCCTTTTATCGGTGATGTCCGGCAGAAAGAGCGTTTGCAAGGAGCTTTTGAGAAATTTCATCCGCAGGTAGTGTTTCATGCTGCGGCCTATAAACACGTTCCGTTGATGGAAGAGAATCCTTGCGAAGCCGTTCGGGTGAACGTGGTTGGTTCGAGACTCGTGGCAGACTTTTGTGTGGAGTACGGGGTGGACATGATGGTGATGATTTCGACGGACAAGGCGGTAAACCCGACTAACGTGATGGGGGCATCGAAACGTTTGGCAGAGATATATGTGCAGAGTTTGGGGCTGGCGATGGAACGAGGAGAGATCAGGGGAAAGACCCGGTTCGTGACCACCCGATTCGGGAATGTGTTGGGAAGTAACGGTAGTGTGATACCGTATTTTCGAAAACAAATAGAACAAGGTGGGCCGGTTACGGTAACCGATCCGAGGATCACTCGTTTTTTCATGACGATTCCGGAGGCATGTCGTCTGGTGATGGATGCGGCGACGATGAGTACAGGAAATCAGATCTTTGTTTTTGACATGGGGGATCCCGTGAAGATTGTGGATTTAGCAGAAAGAATGATTCGATTAGCCGGGTATACGCCAAATGAAGATATTGAGATCAAATTTATCGGTCTGAGGCCGGGAGAGAAACTGTACGAGGAAGTACTAAGTAACGAGGAAAATACGGTACCTACGGGACATGATAAGATTCGGGTGGCTAAGGTTCGGGAGTACAAGCGAGAAGAGGTGTTAGAGACTTATGATAAGTTGGCTGAGTTGGCGTTGGCGGTGAAGGTGGAAGATTCCGTGCGATTGATGAAACAGGTGGTGCCGGAGTTTAAGTCGAAGAATTCGGTGTATGAAAGGTTGGATAAATAAGAAATAACAATAATATAATTAATTAGCGTATTATGTTGAATAATAAGTCTGTGTTAATAACCGGGGGAACGGGATCTTTTGGAAAAAAATTTATTGAAACGATTTTGAGAGATTATCCAAATGTAAAACGAATTGTGATTTATTCGCGTGACGAGTTGAAACAGTTTGAATTGAAACAAAAGTATCCAGAGAATAGTTATCCTCAATTACGTTTTTTTATTGGAGATGTACGTGATGGAGAACGATTGAAACGGGCTTGTGAGGGAATCGACGTGATTATTCATGCGGCCGCAATCAAGCAAGTTGATACAGCGGAGTATAACCCGGAAGAATGTATCAAGACTAATGTTCATGGAGCACAGAATGTGATTAATGCTGCTTTGCAGATGGGTGTAAAACATGTTGTTGCTTTATCAACGGACAAGGCTTGTGCACCGATTAATTTATATGGGGCAACCAAGTTGACATCTGATAAACTATTTGTAGCTGCTAATAATATAAAGGGGAGTAGAGATATCCGATTTTCTGTTGTTCGTTATGGAAACGTAATGGGGTCCAGAGGCTCCGTGATCCCGTTTTTTATTAATAAACGAAATAATGGGGCAAAAGAATTGCCAATTACTGATATGCGGATGACTCGTTTTAATATATCATTAGAAGCGGGAGTTGATTTGGTAATGTATGCTATCGCTCATCATCTGGGGGGAGAGATTTTTATTCCTAAAATTCCGTCTTATCATATCAAGGATGTTGCAACTGCAATTGCACCAACTTTACCGCAAGTAGAGGTCGGCATCCGGCCGGGAGAGAAATTGCATGAAGAGATGATAACAGTAACGGATGCTTTGGATACCATTGATTTGGGTAAGTACTATGTAATTATGCCCTCTGTTTCGTTCAATCATTCGAGAGAAGAATATATAAAACACCATCATGCTGTTTATGTTCCAGATGGATTTCATTATAGTTCAGATAACAATATAGAATGGGAGACTGTGGAGAGTATGCGTGAGAATATTAGAAGGTTTGTTGATCCTAATTTTGAGGTAAGATGATAGATAAAGTGATTCCTTACGGTCGTCAATGTATCACAGATGAGGATATCCGGGCCGTGGTCGAAACTTTGCGATCTGATTATTTGACGCAAGGACCGAAAGTTACGGAATTCGAGTATGCTTTTGCCCGGTACGTGGGGGCTAAATATGCAGTAGCGGTAAATAATGCTACTGCCGGGTTACATTTGGCAGCTTTTTCTTTGGAAGTTAAGCCGGGGGATAAAGTGATCGTGACTCCAATGACATTTGCAGCTAGTGCCAATTGTGTTCGTTATTGTGGAGGAGAGGTTGTGTTTTGTGATATTGATAAGGATACTTATTTGATGGATGTTGTCAAATTACGTCAATTGTTGGTTGAAAATCCTAAAGGTACGTTTAAAGGAATTATTCCGGTCGATTTCGCAGGTTATCCCCAGAATTTAGAAGAGATGAGAGAGATTGCAGATGAATATGGTTTATGGATACTTGAAGACGCTTGTCACGCTCCCGGAGGTTATTTTATGGATGAACGGGGAGAAAAGCAATATTGTGGGAATGGTCAATATGCGAATGTCAGCGTGTTTTCTTTTCATCCGGTAAAACATATTGCCACGGGAGAGGGTGGTATGGTAACGACGAATGATGAGGAATTATATAAAAAATTGTGTTTGTACCGCACGCATGGGATCACGAAAGATCCAACTTCCCTACATGAGAATCATGGAGGATGGTATTACGAGATGCAACAACTGGGATTTAATTATCGGATGACGGATTTTCAAGCAGCTTTGGGAATTTCGCAATTAAAGCGAGCAAACGATGGTTTGATTCGTAGACAAGAGATTGCTCATAGATATTATGAGGCTTTTCAGGCAGTTGAAGGTATTGTTACACCTAAGGTGTTTGGGAATGTGTATCACGCTTTCCATCTTTATATTATTCAAGTTGAGGATCGGTTTGGGTTGTACAATCATCTGCGGAAAAATAACGTATACGCTCAAGTTCATTATGTGCCGGTACATATGCAACCTTATTATCAACAATTGGGATGTAAGAAAAAAGATTGTCCTGTGGCAGAGAAGTACTACGAACATTGTTTGAGTTTACCGATGTTCCCAACATTGACGGAAGAGGAACAAGAATATGTGATTGACCGAGTCCTAGAATTTGTGAGAAAGTAAATCATGAAACAATATTTGGCAGAAGCATATGGATAGCTCAACTAAATTAATTTTGGGTACGGTTCAATTCGGATTGAATTACGGTGTTAATAATCAGTCTGGCCAAGTTTCAAAAGAGTCAGTAGAAACGATTTTGTCATTAGCTAGCAATAAAGGAATTAAAATATTGGATACCTCTAGTGCTTACGGAACAAGTGAAAAGGTTCTTGGTGAAGTATTGAACGAGAATGATATGAAATTTCGTATTATATCTAAATATCCTCGATCTTCTCGCTCTGTAAAGACAATCTTTGAGGAATCTTTATATACCTTGAATCAAAAAAAACTTTATGGTTATTTGATTCATCATTTTGATTTTTTTAGAAAGAAACAAGAGATATGGAGAGATTTTTTGTTATTGAAAGAAGAAGGAAAAGTTACAAAAATAGGTTTTTCACTTTATAATGTAGATGAATTGAAGTTCTTGCTTGATAGAGATATTGCTTTTGATATATTACAATTCCCGTACAATATTTTTGATCGACAGTTTGAGAAATTTTTTCCATTATTAAAAGAAAGAAATGTTGAAACTCATGTTCGATCTGTTTTTCTTCAAGGGTTATTTTTTAAACCATTGAAGAATCTTGAGGGGAAATTACTCCCTCTAAGGAAATATGTTGAAAGTTTACATTCTTATTGTAAAGTTCATTGTCTAAAAATAGAAGAATTGGCTTTAGGGTATGTGTATTCTTCGGAATACACGAATGGGGTTTTAATAGGTGTTGATACTATAGAACAATTGGAGTCAAATATAAAAAATCTCGGTTATAATATTTCACCTAAGGATATTGATTTTGTTCGTTCGATAGAAATAAAGGAAAAGGAGTTATTGTCTCCTGTAAATTGGAAATAAAATGAAAGTATTAGCAATTACTCAGGCTCGGTATGGTTCAACTCGTCTTCCAGCCAAAATATTAAAAACAGTTAATGATCGAACTTTGCTTGAAATACATCTTTTGAGATTACTCCAATCAAAAAATATCACGAAGCTTAAAGTGGCAACAACAACAGAACCTGGTGCAGTATATATAGTTGATATTGCAAAAAAGATGAACATTGATGTTTATCAAGGTTCTATTAATGATGTTCTTGATCGATTTTATCACGCTGCTCTGCCGGAAGATCCTGATTATATAGTGAGAATTACCTCAGATTGCCCTTTGATTGATCCGTTAATTGTAGACAGAGTTATTGAATTAGCGATAAATGGTAATTTTGATTATGTATCTGCAGATACAAAATCATTCCCAGATGGTATGGATGTGGAGGTATTTAAGTTTTCTGCATTGTTAAAAGCATATGATGAGGCCACAATGCAATCAGAAAGAGAACATGTTACGTCATATATATGGAAGAATGGTACGGTAAAAGGAGGGTCTCTTTTTAAATCAGAAAAATTGTATTGCAAAGAAGATTATTCTACTTATAGGATGACTGTTGACACTGCAGAAGATTTTGAATTAGTGAAGAGGCTTATTGAAGCTCTTGGTTATGATAAGAGTTGTGAGGAATATGTTGAATATCTTCAAGTACATCCTGAAATTTTGAAGATAAATTCAATGTATGAGCGTAATGAAGGATATGTGAAATCAATAAATAACGATAAAAAAATAAAGTAATTATATGGGACAAGGACAAGAGCTTTACAAAAAAGCAAAGACATTGATTCCTGGAGGAACGATGTTGTTATCCAAAAGACCGGAGATGTTCTTACCGGAACAATGGCCATCATATTTTAGCAAAGCTAAAGGATGTAAAGTGTGGGATTTGGATGGTAAAGAATATATTGATGTCACGATAATGGGGATTGGAACTAATACTTTAGGGTATGGAAATGATGAGGTTGATGAAGCTGTTATGAAAGTTATTCGTGATGGAAATATGTCTACATTTAATTGTCCGGAGGAAGTACAATTGGCAGAAAGATTACTTTCTTTAGACCCTTGGGCAGATATGGTGCGTTTGGCGAGAACAGGAGGAGAAGCAAATGCAATTGCGATTAGAATAGCTCGAGCCGCAAGTGGAAAAGATAAAGTTGCTGTTTGTGGTTATCATGGTTGGCATGATTGGTATCTTTCTGCGAATATAGCGGATCACAGTAATTTGAATCATTTACATTTGGCAGGACTTGATACAGCCGGGGTCCCGGATGTATTGAAAGGGTACACTATCCCATTTTATTATAATAATTTTGAAGGATTGTTGGATGTTGTTACTAAAAACGATATTGGCGTAATTAAAATGGAAGTACAGCGTAATATGGGACCTGAGAATAATTTTCTTCAAAAGGTTAGAGAACTTTGTGATGAAAGGGGTATCATATTGATTTTTGATGAATGTACAAGTGGTTTTCGGGAGACATTTGGTGGACTTTATAAAAAATATGGGGTGGAACCAGACATGGCGATTTATAGTAAAACCTTAGGTAACGGATATGCAATCTCTGCGATTGTTGGCAAAAAGGAGATAATGCAAGTTGCAGATGGAAAAACATTTATTAGTAGTACATTTTGGACAGAGCGGATTGGACCTGCAGCAGCCTTGGCTACATTGAATGTTATGGAAAGAGAAAAATCTTGGGAAAAAATCACGGAGATTGGAGAAAGTAACAAGAAAAGATGGCAAGAACTTGCGGATAAACACGAAATATCCATTACTCAGTGGGGAATACCTGCTCTTGCCGGATATTCGTTTAATAGTGAAAAAAAGCTTGCTTATAAGACCTATATTACTCAGCAAATGTTAGCTAAGGGTTATTTAGTTGGGAATAGTATGTATACTTGTCTTTGTCATACACCGGAGATACTGGAAGGGTATTTTTATGAATTAGATAAATTATTTGCTGATATTAGAGAGTTTGAAGATGGAAGGGATGTGATGAAGGAATTAAGTGGACCAGTATGTCATTCTGGTTTTAATCGCTTAAATTAATATTTTCTCATGTAATATTCTGAATGTTATGTAAGTATGTTTTTGTTGTAATGCAATTGTAAAAATTATCCAGATCAATATTGTAAGAGTATATTAATTTTGAATTATGGCAAGATTATTTTTAGGAAATGATAAAGATGTATTTCTTGAATTCAAGAAACATAATTTGGAAATTGGATTTCATAATTATTCCAGTTTTGAAAAGGATAATATATCTGTTATTGCATTTAAAAAACTGAAAATTGATAATGAAAATTATTGCGAATTTGGAAATGATTTTATATCAGGTGTCGGTACATTTATTTATAAAGAAAGTATTGGGGCTATAGCTTTAAAACAGATTTATAATGATTTTTCTGGAGATCTTTTGGAAATTCGTAAAAATCTCATTGGGAATTATTTATTTGCATTAAAAAAGTCTGAAAAAGTTTATGTTTTTTGTGATGCTAATAATATTTTTAATGCGTATTATTATGAGAATAAGGGGCAATGGTGTATAAGTAATTGTTTATATGAAATCGCTTTAGCTCTTCCGATAGAATTGGGAGTAAATGAATTTAATGTTATCGAGCAAATTTTTCAATATAATATTTTGGGTAATGGTACAGTATTTAACGAGATTCAGAAATTATTAGGTAATGAGTATTTAGAAATAGATATTGAGAAAGGATCGTTCTGTAAAAAGCAACTATACCTCAGTAGTCCATACAAGATAAGTGAACGACCTTTAGAAGAATTAGTTGATGAGTTTTGTTCGGATCTCCAAGAAATTACACGAAAGGTTGTCAAATGTTTTGACGGGGATATTGGTGTATGTATGACAGGGGGACTTGATGCAAGAATGATATTAGCTGCTTTCTTATCGAATGATTGTAAACCTGTATTGACTTATGGAGTAGGTAATAGCCAATTGACAAATACTAAAAATGGAGATTTAGAAGTAGATAAGATTTATTCGAAAAGGTTTAATTTACCTCTGAAAATAATGGATTGGAGTACTCCTGATCCTGTGGATTTATACTGGGATAAATATATTGATAAGTATGGATTTTATGCAAGTGTTTATTCAAGTTCGAACCATGTGATGTCAGCTTTTGAAAATCTAGAGGAAAGGTTTTTGAATGTTGGTTATTATGGTGAGTTATATCGGAATATTGATTGGATTGATTCCTTTAAATCGCATACTTTTTCTTTAAATGCATTTTTAGACAATTATTATATGGAAAAAAATCTAAATACGACAATTGATGATTGTAATAAATATAGATTGCATTTGAAAAATAAAATTCATGATATCTTAAAACTGTATGATATTTCTAGTGAGGAAGAATTGGTAGATAAGGATTATTTCACTATTTTAAGTTTCGAGAAAAGAAAAGGATCTGATTCATCTATGATAAACTATATAAATCAGCATCGATATTCATTTGCTATTCTGGCAGAACCCAATCTAATAGAAAAAGCATTTATTCCAATAGATAGTAAAAAAGATGCGATATTTATCATTAAGGTACTTGAAAGATTATTTCCTCCGATTTTAGAGATTCCATTTTTCTCTCGTTGTGAATGGCGAGTTTTTGATCCTAAAAGTAAATTAATAGTGAAAGATCCTAAAGGACTTTCCAAGTATCATAAATTGATACGAAAATACTTTTTTTTAACTCATGCTGGACAACGTATTTATTATCGTTTGTGTGCTGTTGTAAATTTATTAAGAGGTAATAAAAAAACAGCAAAAGAAGCATTTCAGCGAAAAAAAATAGCAAGTCGTTTATCTTGTATTATACGAGATTATGGAATATTTAATCATCATGTTGATCCGATGGTTTCTGTTTATTTGTCACAAGAGTCTAGATATGCTATTTTGTTAAAAACTTTTTTTCACTTAAGGCGTAGAGAGCGGGTATGAGAAAACTTTTCTTTAGGGCAGATGCTGGAATTAAAATTGGTTGGGGACATTTTATTCGCACCTTGGCTCTTGCCGATATGTTGAAAGATGTTTTTGAATGTACGTTTTTTACACAGGAGCCAACATTGTATCAGATAAATGAGGTTGAAAAAGTTTGTAAACTTATATCGTTACCTAGTGATGATTCTAAACTAAGTATCTTTTTGGATTATTTGTGTGGAGATGAAATAGTGTTTTTAGACAATTATTTTTTTACTTCGGAGTATCAAAAGCAAATAAAGGAGAAAGGATGTAAGTTAATTTGTTTTGGGACAAATGATCGACATTATTATGCGGATTTGTTATTTAATTTTGCAGAAACCAATCCTTGTATTTTTTCTGTAGAACCATATACAAAAATTTTCTGTGGAGTAGAATGGGCGATTCTTAGGAAACCTTTTAGGGAGAAATTTGCAGATAGAGTTGTAAATCGAAATGGTATTGTCATTTGTTTTGGTGGAACGGATCAATATTTTATGACTGAAAAAGTTGTAGATTATCTAAAATCGTATGCTTCGAATTGTGAAGTTCATGTCATTTTGACAACCTCTTTTTCATCGGTTCGAATCAAGGCATTGCAAGAGAAAGAAGTTTTTATTCATGTAGATCTATCGGCAGAGCAAGTTGCAATGTTGTTTGATCGTGTATCTTTGGCAATATTGTCGAGTAGTACGATATGTTTAGAAGCTTTATCGAGGGGAGTAAATGTAATTGCGGGGTATTATGTCGATAATCAGATGAGACTGTATAATTTGTTAGTCGGGAAAAATCTAGTGAATGGGATAGGATATTGGCTGGATAATGATTTGAAAATAAGATTAAAAGATACGTTAAATAATATGCAAAATAGGCATAAGGCATCATTAGATTTTTATGATATAAAAGAACGTTATATTAATTTGTTTAAAAAATTATGCTGATAGATAGAGATCGAGTCTATACGGTAGGTATTTATTCTTATAAGAACTTTGTTTCTCTTTCTAAAGAAGAAATTAAACTTGTTTGGGAATGGAGAAATCATGATAAAACGAGGAAATGGATGATAAATCAAAATAAGATTACTTGGGAGAATCATTTAACGTTCCTTGGAAAATTGAAAATCCGAGAGGATGCTTTTTATTGGTTGATGTTTCGAGAAAATAAACCTATTGGAGTCCTAAGTATTGTAAATGTTGACTATTTAAGATTAGAATGTGATCCAGGATATTATCTTGCTCCGGATTTAGATGGAACAGGGTTAGGTTTAGAGATGCACTACCACTATAAACAGTTAATATTTAATTATTTGGGTTTTGATTGTTTAGTTAGTCATATCTTGTTCGGTAATACAAATGCCTATCAACTCTCTCTCTTTTTTGGAGCGGAAAAGGAAGGGGAGGAACATATTAATGGAGAGAAATATGTTATAGTACGGACTCCTAAATCTAGATTCAATAAAATTAGGAGAGAGAAACTTATAAATCAATTTGTGAAATTTAATAGGGAAAATCCTATAAAATGGGAATAGAGAAATTCTTAAATCAGAAAGAGGCCTTTATTATTGCAGAGTTATCTGCGAATCATAATCATGATTATGATTTGGCGATAAAAACGATAAAGGCAATGGCAGATGCTGGGGCAGATGCCGTTAAAATTCAGACTTATACGCCGGATTCGCTCGTTATGGATGTTGATAATGAGTTTTTTGGCCCGATAAGAGGAGGGTTATGGGATGGTATTAAGAGGTACGATCTTTATAAGCAAGGAATGTTACCTTATGAATGGCAACCGAAATTGAAAGCTTTTGCTGAAAAATTAGGATTACTTTTCTTTTCTACACCTTTTGATCGTGCTGGAGTTGATTTTTTAGATCAAATGAATATTCCGCTGTATAAGATAGCCTCTTTTGAAATTAATGATGTTCCTTTAATTCGTTATATAGCAAAAAAAAAGAAACCGATAATTCTTTCAACGGGAGTAGGAGATGAGGAAGATATTGCTTTAGCTTTGAAAGTATGCCGTGAAGAGGGGAATAACGATATCTCTTTACTAAAATGTACATCTGATTATCCGGCTTCTTATGAGAAAGCTAATTTGCAGACAATACCTGATATGAAAAATCGTTTTGGTGTTCGTGTGGGAGTCTCGGATCATTCAATGGGAAGTTTAGTGCCAATGGTAGCGGTTGCTTTAGGAGCAACCATTGTTGAAAAACATTTTATTCTCTCTCGTTCTGTGGGGGGACCAGATGCAGCATTTTCAATGGAACCATACGAGTTTAAACAAATGGTACAGAATGTGCGTAATGTCGAAAAAGTTCTGGGCAATGTTAAATATGATATCTCGGAAACGGAACGTCGTAAACGTCGTTCTTTATATGCTTTTCATGACATAAAAAAGGGGGAAGCTTTTACTGAAAAGAACGTACGTTCATTTCGTCCGGGTTTTGGGCTTTCTCCAAAATATTATGATGTAGTAATGACAAAAATCAGTCGTCGCGATTTCCAACGAGGAGATATTTTAACCGAGGATGATATTAGATAGCATGCGAATAAGTGTTGTTGAAAAATTTGCTGTAGGTGCAGGTATTTTATGGTTATTTACCGTTTTAGACTCATTTTTTATTTGGAATTCATACGAAAATTTTTTGAAAGTATTTGCGGGGGGAGTGGTTGTGATAGCATCGTTTTTTTTGTACAATAGAAAAAAAATGATATTTACAATTCCTAGAGTGTGGTTGATGTTTTCGAGCTTTTTATTTTTCATATATTTAAATTTTAGAATAGATATAGGAATATGGGGAATATTAGCACGTTTTTTTGCTGTCTTTCCGTTTATGCTTTTAGTTTTTTGGAAAAATGATACTTTGAATAACCTGTATTTGATATTTAGAAAAATCATTATTTTTTTTGCAATAGGTTCTATCCTTATAACCCTATTTTTTGTAACAGGTTTAATACAGTATATTCCTTATTATGTTGTAGAAGCTCGTTCTAACGTTCATGAATTGGCAGATCTAAATTATCATATATATGGTTGTTTTGTAACGATTCATAGTTACATTTCTTCGATGATACCAAGGGCTTGTGGGCCTTTGCAGGAGCCAGGACACTTTGCAATTATTTTGGGATTCGTTTTTTTGATAGACCGATTTTTGAAGCAGAAAGTTAATATAGGAATTGTAGTGTGTGGTATCTTGACATTCTCGATGAATTTTTTCGTACTTGCAGTTTTGGGTGAAATTTATGATTTTGTATATAATAAAGCCGGATTGAGAAAACTTTGGATATACATCTCAATTTTATTCATGATGTTTCTTATGTTCCTATTTTTGAGTAAAGAGTTACAGGAGCAATTAATATATTTGTTTTATGAACGAAATTTAGAGCGTGTTTTTGAAGCCTACCAATCAACAAATTCTTTGTCTAATGCGTTAGATGAGAGAATTAATCAAACAGGTGCATTTTACTATGAACAATTTCTTCATTCATCAAAATTGTTGTTTGGATTCGGAACTACTAATGATGAAATTGTCCTTTCTGATTATCGAGGGATGTTGCTTAGACTTGGGTATATTGGATTCTTCTTGTCACTTTTATGGGCTTATACATCGTTATTAAATACCCCTTTCCGTCTTAGAATTTGTCTTATTGGTGCGATGATTTTGATTTATCTTCATAGAGCATGGATGATGCAGCAGCCTTATATTTACTTTTTGGTATTTCTAGCAGTTTGTGTTTATAATTATCATTTGTCTCATCGTATGAATGAATTGAAATGAGAATTTTAAGAGGCGTAACGTTAATATTGAAAAATAAGGTGATGCTTTATATGTTAACGCGATATGTTACATATGGAATGAGTTTTTTTGTATCAATGTATGCCGCTAATCGGCTGGGACCTTACTATTATGGTGTTTGGGGATATTTAATGTTGCTATTGAATTATTTTAATTTAATTAATTTTGGAATACCTCAAGCTGCTCAAATTTTTCAAATTCAGAACAGGGAAAACTTATATCGGCGAGATGCATTTGAAAAGAGTGGATTTGTGTTGACCGGAGTATTAGGAGTTGGTATTATCTGTTTTGCTTTGTATGAGAGAATTGTTGGAATAACTTTTTTTGAAAAATATGAACTTGGAAATTTATTTTATTGGATTTGTTTATGTGGCATAATAAATTATTTTAACTTGTATTATAGTAAAGTCTATCGGGTTAAAAATAAATTACTGGAAATAGCTTTTCATCAAACCTTCGTTGTATTGTTGACTTTTGTGGTCGTTTTTTTGAAAGAAGGTTATCCATTATTACAATGGATGTTAGGTGCATACGTCATTGCTTATTCCATTATTTTTTTATTTTATTCCTTTAGGGAAGGAATTACTTTTAAAGGAGAGTTTCGATTTTGTGATTGCAAAAAAATAATTAATAAGGGATTCTTTCTATTTTTATATAACTCTGGTTTCTATTTTATTATGATTTCTACCAAAACAATAGTTAGTATTAATTATACTGTAATGGAATTTGGTTATTTTACATTTGCCTATTTGTTAGGATATGCTGTTTTACAATTATTAGAGGCTTTTTCTTATTTGATTTCTGCAAAGTTATTAAATAAATATCGTTCTTCTAATGCAGAAGTTGTTTCTTCAACCATTCGACTGATAAGGGTAAATTATGTCGCTTTGTTTCATGGGATTATGTATTTGGCAATGATTGTTTTTCCTGTATTTATTCGTTTTGTACCTAAATACGCAGGTACATTGTTGATGATTAATTTGGCCTGTTTAACAATGTTGCTTTTCACAAATTCCTTCGGTTACTCTACATTTCTTATGGCAAGAAATAAAGAAAGAGTACTGGCTTTCATTGCAATATTTTCTTTGGGAATAAATGTTTTACTGGGTGTATTTTTTGTGAAATTTTTACAGGTAAATTATCAATATACGATATTGCCGACGCTTTTGACTTATTTTTTATATGCTTATTTATGTGTATATTATGGTCGAAAAGAGTTAAAATTGGATAGAAGTATCATGAATGTTTTTGAAGATTGTTTCCCATTACGACTATTATTTCCATTTATTGTAGCTGTGATCCTGATTCTTTGTAATATAACCTATTTGTTGTGTATACCTTTTGTTGTTTATATTGCTTTAAATGGGAAGACAATAAAAGAAATTTTTCATTCGTTCAAGAGAATTTTTAATAAACCGGAAATCATTGATTTGTAGATTATATGATGGACGGCCGAGCAAGAAATGATAAATGAGATTCAGCTGAGGATATGACACGGTTATCAAAAGGAAGTGAGGAATTACTCCGTATTGTTGAAGATGAAAAATCGCTGTATAAGTATAAAATACATGGAATATCCATATGGAGTGTAGTAAGGAGAAGATACAGGAATCTTCGTATAGAAAAAACTTGTGGCATTGCCCCGATGTCAAATCATGCCCATTTTAATTTCAAGAGATTATTATTGACGTTTTTCACATCACTAAGGCAGTATATCAGTTTTTCATTAAGACGGAAACAAGTGGATATATGGTTCTCAAATTTTACGCGATTGGATTGTGTGGATGGAATATGGGTGGATAAATTTATTGATCCAGTCATTGATAAGTTAGAGTTGGACAATTATATATGTTTTGAACGTGGAAATTCAGGTGTACACCAGAAACCGCGCTTGCATCAAGATTCAATTGTGTACACGGAAGCGATAGACTTTTCAATTAATTTGTTGGAGATTTTAATTTCTCCGTTTTATTATGTGAGGTATCGAAAAGTTTATTTGGAACTTTTTGATGCGGCTCAAAAATCATTTTTTATGCAGCGGAAAGATTTTTGGCAAATTGTTCGTTTGTTTACTAGATTTGATATCAAGAGAAGAATATACAAAAGAATTTTTAGGAAAAAACGTGTGAAATATTTTTTCGGGGTTGCTAGGTTGACTTTTTATTCGCAAATGGTGGCATGTAAAGAACTTGGAATACCGGTGTTTGAGTTTCAACATGGTATTACCGTGAGTGAGACTGTTCTTTATTCTGGCTCTGTTGATGAAATGTTTGTTCCTGACTATTTTCTGGCTTTTGGAAAGATGTGGGTCGGATCTCAATTTGGAATTGATTGTAAAAGAATAAAAGTAATAGGATGGGCTTATCGAGACTATCTTCGTAAAACACTTTCTGTTATACCCAAAAAGTATATGCATATCTTATTTGCATCGGAACCCGAAATATCGGACAAGATAATAGCGGCTGTCTCTGAATTAGCAAAAGCCTTCCCCGATTATTTTTTTGACATACGTCTCCATCCGCATGAGCGATTTACGTCAGAGCAAAGTGCTATGATTGAAACAATTCCCAATGTCAGAGTTGTAGATAACAAAATTGGCTCGTTTGTAACACTTATGCAGTATGATTATGTTGCGGGCGAACATTCAACTGTTCTATATGAAGCGATGAGTTTGGGTAAAAAAGTTGCTAAAATATGTTTTGCTGATTTACATCCCAAGTCATTAATTGATAATTATAATGATGGATTCTATTATGTTCATGATATAGAGGAATTTGGTCTTTTCTTGGAGGCAGAATTGAGTGAGTCTCAAAAAGAAAAAATGAGTCAGATATATTCGCCATTTGACAGAGAGGGGGTCTTGAATTTGTTCGGATGTGCTTCGTTGTTTGATAGTAATGTTGACGACATATCATAGTAATTTTTTTTCTTAACTTCTTAATGAGAAATAGTAAATAATGGAAAACTTAATAATCATTGGTGCCGGTGGAATGGGACGAACTTTTTATGACTGGGTGAGAGAATGCGTAGGGTATGGAGAGAGGTTTGTGATAAAAGGCTTTATTGATGACAATATTAATGCGTTAGAGGGTTTTGAGGGGTATCCACCGATGTTAGGTACTATTGAAGAATATTGTCCGGAAGAAGACGATGTCTTTACTTGCTCAATGGGAGGGAATGTGAAGAAGATGTGTTGTGAGAAAATTTTGAGTCGGAGAGGGGAGTTTATTAATATTATCCATTCTACGGCTCGTGTTGGAACGAATGTAAAATTAGGCACGGGTAATGTGATAGGAGCTTATGTGGCGTTGGGTGCAGATGTTAAAATCGGAGATCATAATTTGATCCAAAGTTATAGTGTTATCGGGCATGATGCTGTTGTCGGGAATTGGAACCGAATAGATACGCATGTTACTTGTGTGGGAGGAATAAAAATTGAGGATGAAACCGTGATTCATACTTCTGCGGTAATCAATCATAAGGTGATCGTTGAAACAGGAGCGAAGGTAGGTGCGTGTAGTTTTGTGATAAAAAAGGTAAAAGCAGGAACGACCGTGATGGGGAATCCTGCAAAAAGGATTGAAGTTTAAAATAGATTAATAATATAAAATATTTAGTTATGGAGATTTCTAAGTTTATTGAACTTTTTGCAGAATTGTTTGATGAGACGGATGTGACCGTGTTTACTGTGGAGACTGAATTTAAAAAGTTAGACGAATGGTCCTCATTGATAGCACTTTCAGTTATTGCTATGGTGGATGAAGAATATGGAATAACTATTCAAGGAGAGGATATCAGAAATGCTAATACGATAGCTGATCTTTTTAATAACGTGAAGATAAAACAATAGTGGATATGTCATATAACCCGTTTTCACTTTCCGGTAAGATTATTTTAGTAACGGGAGCGGCTTCCGGTATCGGAAGGGCGACCGCAATAGAGTGTTCTAAAATGGGAGCCTCCGTGATTATTACAGATATTCGGGAAGACGGATTGGCGGAAACCTTGCATTTGCTGGAAAAGGGAGATGGAGAGCACCGGATGATTACTTGTGATTTGACGATAGATGAGGATTTGGAAAGAATGATGACATTTCTTCCTGTTTTGGATGGAATGGTAAATAATGCAGGGATAACAAAACCGTTACCAGTAAAATTTATAAACCGGGTAGATATTGAAAAGATTCTTTCTATTAATGCTCTTGCCCCAATATATTTAACGCAAAAATTGTTGAGGAAGAAAAAACTGGGGAGAGGTGCATCTATTGTTTTTACTGTTTCTATTGGAGGGGTTTATACCGTGGCTCATGGAAATACTATGTATGGCGTTTCCAAGGGTGCTTTGCATGTGTTCATGAAAAATGCGGCTTTAGAGTTGGCTTCCATGGGGATTCGCTGTAATAGTGTTAATCCTGGTATGATAGAAACTAATTTGGTTGCGGGTAAGCAATATTCAGAAGAGGATCGGGAGAAGGATATGAAAACTTATCCATTGAAACGGTATGGAAAACCAGAAGAGGTTGCTCTCGGGATTGTTTATTTGTTGTCGGATGCCTCATCTTTTGTTACTGGACATTCGTTAA
This sequence comes from Butyricimonas sp. RTP31003st1_G1_RTP31003_210430, assembly GCF_040920905.1. Classification (NCBI taxonomy): domain Bacteria; kingdom Pseudomonadati; phylum Bacteroidota; class Bacteroidia; order Bacteroidales; family Odoribacteraceae; genus Butyricimonas; species Butyricimonas sp. RTP31003st1_G1_RTP31003_210430. Next base: position 51,538 of record NZ_JBCOSQ010000016.1, read on the forward strand.
TTATTGATGGCGGAAAAACATTGTATTGAATGGAAAGATTATTGCAAGGTAAGGTTTGTATAATCACGGGAGCTGCTCAAGGTATCGGGAAAGCGATCGTGGAACGTTTTGCAGAGGATGGTGCTGTTGTTTACGCTTTTGATCGGCGGGAGGGGGTAATGGATCAATGGGCAGAGATTTGTTCCGAGCGTTACGCAACAAGAGTAATACCTGTTTGTTGTGATATAACAGATAGTGGCGGTGTGAAAAAAGCCTTGATGGCAATTTACAAGCAAGAGGGGAAATTAGATGTGTTAGTGAATAATGCCGGGGTGGTATTTAACCGGAAAATAGGGATGATCGTTCGAGAGGAGACTGAATTGATGTTTCGGGTGAATGTGATTGCTGCGTTAGAATTGATGCAGTTGGTCGCTCGTTTTATGGCTAGAAACGAATGTGGTTCGATCGTGAATATTGCTTCCGTGACCGCTGTATTGGGATCACCGGGACAGGTTGCTTATTCAGCAACGAAAGGAGCCATTATATCTTTGACCAAATCGGCTGCTAAAGAGCTTGCTCCGCAAGGGATTCGAGTAAATGCGGTAGCTCCGGGGATCGTGAAGACAGAACGGTTTACTGAATTGTACGAGGCCACGGGAGACAAGATAGACGAAAGAATAAATAGAATCGCTCTAGGACGATTGGGAACACCGGAAGATGTGGCTAATGCTTGTGCTTTTCTCGCTTCAGAAAGAGCTTCTTATATTTCAGGACAAGTGCTTGGTGTTGATGGTTGTGCTTCGATTTAAAAGTTATGATACTGAATATAGATAAGCATAAGGAAAATTCTTTGGCAGTAATAGATTCAGCCGGGGAGAAGTTGACATATGGTGAACTGACGGAATTTTCCAAAGAATTAAAGCGACTACTTCCGAGTCGTTCTCTTGTGTTCGTTCTAGCTGGTAATGATGTGGGAGGAATTGCTTGGAGTGTAGGGTTATTGGAGGCGGGACTTGTTCCTTTACTGTTAAACCCGAAGATTGATCCAGAATTACTGGAAAGGTTGAATGAAATCTATGAACCCGGATACGTGTGTCTTTCGAATCGGGATTCCGGGCGGTTCGATTTTGAGCGAAAATTAATTTGTTTTAATTATTCGCTATTGAAAACGGGTAAGAATAATTACCCTCTTAACGAGCAATTATCGCATCTTCTTCCCACATCGGGGTCAACAGGGAGTCCGAAGCTCGTACGTCATAGTTACGAAAATGTGGAAGCGTCAGCTCTGAATATATCGACTTTTTTTAAATTGAAAAGTGAAGATCGGCCGTTACTTGTATTGCCGTTGTATTACACTATGGGGTTGTCGATAGTGTTCAGTCATTTATACGTGGGGGCAACAATCCTTGCTACAGATTTGAACATGACACAGAGGGAGTTCTGGACATTTCTGAAGGAAGAAAAAGCGACAAGTTTTACTGGGGTTCCTTACAGTTTCGAGATTTTACGAATGATGCGTTTTTTCAAGATGGATTTACCCGATTTGGAGCTGTTAACCCAGGGAGGTGGAAAATTATCACGAGAGTTGAATCTTCAGTTCGTGGAGTATGCACAAAAGACCGGAAAACGCTGGATTGCCACTTACGGACAGACCGAGGGTACTGCTAGAATGGCATATTTACCACCGGAATATGCTTTATTGAAGTGTGGTAGTATCGGTAAAGCGGTACCTAATGGAGAACTCTTTCTAGTAGATGATCTGGGAGATGTGATTGAAGGGAATAATCAAGAAGGAGAATTATGTTATCGGGGAAAAAACGTGACATTAGGATACGCCTCATGTAAGGAAGATTTGAAACTTGGGGATACGAGAAATGGATGTTTGAAAACGGGAGACTTGGCCTATCGGGACGAGGATGGTTTCTATTATATCGTAGGACGTACGGGACGTTTTTTGAAACTTTTTGGGATGCGGGTTGGATTGGACGAATGTGAATATATCGTAAAGTCGAAATATCCGATAGAGTGTGCCTGCGTGGGGACGGATGAAAAGATGATGGTGTATATAACCGATCTCCGATATCAAGAACAGGTGAAAGGGGAGCTGATTGATAAAACCGGTATTGTGGCTTCTGCTTTCGAGGTTCGGGTGATCCCGGAGATACCAAGGAATAATGTGGGGAAAATATTATATAAGGTGTTAAATAATTAAATTGAAGAGAGTGATGGAACAGAAATATAAACAGGTTTTTATTGAAGTTTTCGGTGTACTTGAAGGTGCGTTAAATGATGATTTTTCAAAAGATAACGTGAAAGAATGGGATTCTGTGCATCAATTGAATATAGTGGCCTTGTTGGAAGAAGCGTTTGATGTTATGTTCGAGCCGGAAGACATCATGGGATTCACATCCTATAAGGCGGGTAAAGAGATATTGAAGAAATACGGAGTAGAAATTTAAACACGTTGAAATTTATGGCAAGATGGGAGATAAAAAACGTGAGGGTTACCGGGGTGGCAGCTGCTGTCCCCCGAAACGTAGTTTACACGACGGATTTTGACTTTTTTACCCCAGAAGAGGCCGGGGTGTTTAATAATACAGTTGGTATTAAACAGAGGCATATAGCACCGGAGGATGTTTGTGCCTCGGATTTGTGTTTTGCTGCTGCAGAACAACTATTGGCCGACCTTAAATGGGAACGGGAGAGCGTGGATATTTTGATATTCGAGTCGGTAACGGGTGATTATAAGACCCCTCCCACGTCTTGTTTGTTGCAAGATCGGTTGGGACTTTCGGAAGATTGTTTTGCTATGGATATTCCCATGGGATGCTGTGGTTGTATGTATGCGATAACGACGGGAGGCAATTTGTTATCTTCGGGTAACGTGAAACGTGCTTTGTTGTTGATTGGTGACACTGCATTGCGAATGGGGTCGATGAAAGATAAAAGTCGAGTGCCGTTGTTTGGGGATTGTGGCACGGCGATGGCGTTGGAGTACGATCCGACGGCGAGTGATATTGTTGTCGATTTTCACACATACGGGAAAGGATACGAGGCATTGATGACTCCTCACGGGGGATTTCGTCACCCGGTCACGAAAGAATCTTTCGAATATGAAGATTTCGGAAACGGGATTGTTAGAGCACCGTTACATACTCTGATTAATGGAATGAATGTATTCTCTTTCGCTATTTCCAAACCGCCCAGGTCGATAGAAACTTTCATGACAGATTACGGGATAGACAAGGAACGTGATGTGGATTATTTTTTGATTCATCAAGCGAATAAAATGATTGTGGATCGGATTGTAAAGAAATTGAAGTTACCCTTGGAGAAGGTTCCTTATAACTTGGAGGAATTCGGGAATTTGGGAGGAGCTTCAATTCCTTCGTTAATGGTGACTCGTTTACGGGAACAGTTGATGACAGGAGAAAAGAGTTTGTTAATGTCATCTTTTGGTTTGGGGTTGACTTGGGGAACAATGTGGATAAAAACGAAGCCGATGGTCATTTCAGAGATGGTTGTTATAAAATAAGTCGGAGTGTTTTTAGGTTAATAAGAAATGGGAAACATACGAAGTTTTGGTGGTATAAAGAAAATAGTTCTTTATTTTGATTATTATTATTCATCAGCAAGATTCTTTTTTTACAAAGTAATGCAACTAGGGGGACGTTTGGTTTTTCCGATTGTGTTAATGATGCGTTTTCGAGAATATTGTTGTGGACAATCTTTTTATCCGGAATGTAAACGGAAAAAGAAATATAGGATATTTCTTGATCATTTACTATGGATACTTCGTAAAGGAGAACTAAATAATTTCTATTATATGTGGGGGTTTGATCGACGTGAGGTTAAACAAATGTATGATTTTGTGGGAGAAGTGACTTGGACGAATGCCCGACGTAAAAAGAATGAAGTAAAAAAACAGTGGAAGTTTTATAATGCTTCTTGCTTATTGATGAATAAATTTTATTTTGGAAATTTATTAGAAACACTGGGATTTGCTACTCCTCATAATAGGTATTTAATCAATAATGGAATTGTAACAGATTTAGAAAAGAAAGAGATTATTGGTTATGATGAATTTCTTAAAAATAATTTCTCGTGCTTTTGTAAAAATGCTGTAGGAGGTAAAGATGCTGATAATTTTATTCTTAAAATCGAAAATGGTAAAATATTTATTTTAGATGAACAAGTACATATTGGAGATTTTAAACATAAAATTCAAAATGGAACGTGGATTGTACAAGATAAAATAGAACGACAATTTATAGATATAGCTAAATATCATGAATATTCTATAAATACAATACGTTTGGTGACTGTTTGTGACGGAACGGAAATAGTTCCTATCGCAGCATTAGCAAGGTTTGGGCAAAATGGAAGAGTAAAAGATAATGGGTTTAGTGGTGGAATCATTGTACCTGTTGATATAAAAACAGGGATTATGAATGAATTCGGATTTATGCCTGTTCAGAAAAAAAAGACACGGGTTCATCCTAATTCTAATATAGCGTTTGGAGGGGTAAAGATTCCGAAGTGGGATGAAATGATAGAGAATGCGATTATTTTGCACAGGTATTTTTATAATATTCATTCTATAGGTTGGGATATTTGCGTGACAGATGAGGGAGTCTGTTTTATTGAAGGGAATGATGATTGGCATGTCGTGGATGCTCAAGTGAATGAGCCTGGAATGAATATTTATAGAAAGTATTTTAAATAGTGCGTAATGAATGTTTTTATTTTAGGTGGTGGTTTACAAGCGCTGTCTGTAGCCCGTTCTTTGAAAGAGGTAGGATATGATGTTTTTTGTTTGTCATCTAAAAATGAAGCCATTTCACATTCGAAATTTGTTGATAAATTTATACCGTCTCATGTAGATATTTCTACAACGGACTATTTAAAATATATTTGTACGCTTCTTATTGAGAGCCAATGTGAAGTGATAATTCCGATGAGTGATAGCTTGGCGGAGTTTTTGAGTAGAAATAAACGAGAAATAGAGGCAAAAACTATAACTAAATGTGCTATTCCTTCTTATGATGTTTTTTCTATTGCAAATGATAAATGGAAACTCCTTCAATTATGCGAGGTAAATGGATTACCTCATCCTAGAACAAGAGCTTTGGCGCAAGAAAATTTGAATGAAGTTGCGAGGTTTGTTGGTTTCCCTGCTTTAATAAAACCTAATATTTCCGTTGGTGCAAGAGGGATAACGCTAGTACGTGATGAGATGGAATTAAAGCAGAAATATCAACACATTTATGGTGTTTTTGGAGAGTGTACATTACAAGAATATATAGAACAAGATGGTCGACCTTATTATAATGTGATGATTTATCGGAATGCAGTTGGTAAAATAATTAATTATACCATATTAGAAATTATACGCTATTATCCGATAAAAGGGGGGAGTAGTTCTTTTGGAAGAACGATAGAAAATGACGAATTACTAACAATTTGTGTAAAGACATTGGAGAAGTTGCGATGGGTCGGTTTCGCAGATTTCGATGTTTTACGAACTCAAACGGGGGAATATAAAATAATAGAAATTAATCCTCGGGTGCCAGCCTCACTTAGGGCGGCAGCTGTATCGGGCATAAACTTTCCAAATATTATTGTGCAGGATCTAACAGGTAATATAATAAGAGAATACATCTATCAGCCGGGAAAAGAATTGAGATTTTTAGGATTAGATATTATGTGGTTTTTAGCTTCTTCTAGCCGTTTTCAGGTAAAACCGTCTTGGTTTAAATTTTTAGGGAAAAATTTATATTATCAAGATGGGGGATATAAAGATGTAAAAGCAATGTGTTTTAATGGTTACAGTGGAATAAAAAAAATGTTTAATTCTTCATTTCGTAGATCAAAAGCTGGATTGTAGTCATGGAAAATTTAGATGTAAAAGAGGTTGAAAAGGTTTTTTATACTCCAGAATGGCATGAAAAGCTTTTAGCTTTTATGGTGAAAGAATTTCCCACAAGAAATATATTTTATTTAGATTGGTGGTTAAAGAATCTAGATAAGGAAGAACCAGGTGATTGGAACAAAGTGTTACTTCTTTTGTTTCGGGCTGAAATTGTTGGCTGTACTACGGCTTTTTTTGTAAAAATATTAAATAACAATCAAGAGAAGAAAATATTCTGGGAGGGTAATACAATTATTGTAAAGGAAGCACGAGGAATGGGATTAAGTAAAATCTTATATGGCGAAATAAATCGTTTTAATAACAGATATACAACAGGATTTACAAAGATTGCATGGAAAATACAACCTAAGATTATGGACGTATTTACTGAACTAGCGCCCGTGAGAGTGTATGTTTCTTTGAATCGATTTGTAATAAATTCTATTTTTAGGAAGTTAAAGCTTTGTAAAGATAATTCTACGGAAAACTATCCAGAAACCTTTAGGTTAACTGAGAACGAACTTTTTGAGAAGGTGAAAGATATAGAGCGATTTGATATTCCTAAAGATGGTTATTGGATGGGAGAGAATGTGGAATTGGTTAGAGATAAGGAATTTCTAAAAAGGAGATTTGTAGATATTTATAGAAGAAAAGAATATTGTTTGTATGCATATTTTGTAAAAGGTAAATGTGAGGGGTATTTGGTTGTGCGGAAGACATGTATTAGTGAGATTAAGATGTTGGCGTTAGTTGATTTTAGATGTAAATATTTAGAAATGGAGAAAAGAATGATGTATGCGGTCGTTAAATTGGCAAGATTGAATAAAATAGGAGCTGTTATTACATTAACTTCAAGGAATTATGCTTTGATTTCTTTTCAACCATTAACAATTAAGATGTCAAAAAAATTATACACGGCAACGGGGGATCCGGAAATGTGGGAAGATACAAATATCTTAATCACATCGGCAGATTCAGATTTAGATTTTGTATATTACAAATAGATACTATGAATATATTAACATTTGATATTGAAGATTGGTGGGTCTATGAGCATTATCAACTTGGTAATAGTTCTGAGTGGTTGCACCGCTTGAATAATTATTTGGATCGAATTTTGGATTTGTTAGAGGAGCGTGATATTCATGCAACTTTTTTCGTTTTGGGAGAAGTTGCTAAACGAAATCCGGACGTGATACGTCGAATAGATGCGGGAAAACATCATATAGGGTGTCATTCATATAGTCATAAGTTTTTGAATGATATGTCTTTTGAAGAGGTGGAGGAAGATACTCGGGTGGCAATAGAGACAATAGAAAATGTTATAGGTCGGAAGGTTGATGCGTATAGGGCTCCTGCTTTTTCTATTACGGAGAAAAATAGTTGGATATTGTCAGTATTGCTTGAAAATGGAATAAAATATGATTGCTCGATATTTCCTGCAACAAGAAGTTATGGTGGCTTTCCTAGCTACAAGACTAAAGTTCCTTCTATAATAGAAGTGAAAGGAGAAATGATAAAAGAATTTCCTATCGCTCCGGTTCAAATATTCGGCCACGAGATTGTCTATTCAGGGGGTGGGTATTTTCGTTTATTCCCTTATATGAAAATAAAATCATTCGTGGAACAAAATGATTATGTCATGACTTATTTCCATATCAAGGATTTTGATTATGCCCAGAAAAAGACATATCGGTCTTTTGAAGGGGAATCAGCCTTGTCTAGGTATATAAAAAAATATTATGGCTTGAAGAATTGTTTCCCCAAATTTTGTCGTTTAGTTTCCCAATTTGATTTTGTAAGCGTGGAACAAGCGGATAAATTACTTGATTGGAACCAACAACCTTATATAAAGTTGTAATAAAGATTGAAAATGTATGTATCGTCATTTTTTTAAACGAATTATTGATTTTGGAGTAACGCTTTGTGTGTTATTCTTAATATGGCCATTTTTGTTACTTATTGTTGTGTTCTTATATTTTGCCAATAGGGGTTCTGGTGTATTTTTTACCCAAGAACGTCCTGGACGAAATGCTAAAACATTCAAGGTTATAAAATTTAAAACGATGACTGATGAGCGTGATAAGGATGGAAAATTATTGCCTGACGAGAAACGTCTAACAAAGGTTGGAAGGGTGGTTCGCTCCTTGTCGATAGATGAATTACCGCAACTGCTAAATGTGTTAAAGGGAGACATGGCCTTTGTAGGGCCTCGTCCTTTATTACCGAAATATTTACCCTTATATTCGGATGAACAGTTTCGGCGTCATGAGGTGCGTCCCGGTATTACCGGTTGGGCACAGATTAATGGGAGGAACAATATATCGTGGACAAAAAAATTTGAATATGATGTGTGGTATGTGGATCATGTTTCTTTTTGGTTAGATTTAAAAATTTTGTTTTTGACAGTGAAGAAAGTTTTCATGGGAGAAGGAATATCAAAAGAAGGGGAAGCAACGACTGTTCCTTTTGACGGAACGAATTGAGAAATTCATCTCTTAGTATTGTGTAAATATGGATATTATTCGAATTGTAAATGCTGTTTTTAGCTCTAATACATACGTGTTGCGAGAGGGAGGGGCGGATTGGTGTTGGTTGGTGGATGTGGGAGATGTTGAGCCGGTGTTGGAGTATATAGGAGAAAAGGGAGCAATTCGGGGTATTTTTCTAACACATACGCATTATGACCATTTGTACGGAATTAACCGGATGGTTGATTTGTTCCCGCAATGTGTGGTGTACACGTCGGAAGCAGGGACAGAAGGAATGTATTCGGAGAAGTTGAATTTTTCGAGATACCATGATGACCCGATTGTTTTCGAGGGAGATTACGTGGGCGTTTTACATGATGGAGATCGTGTCGAGTTGTTTCCGGGGGAGTATTTGATGGTATTGGAGACTCCCGGCCATGATAAAAGTTGTTTGACGTATTACACGGAGAGTGCGGTGTTCTCGGGAGATTCTTTTATACCGGGAGTGAAGGTAATAACTACTTTCCCACGTAGTGATAAGCAGGAGGCTGTTCGATCTGTGGAGGTAATATCGAAGGTTGCGAAGGGACGGGGGATATATCCCGGGCACGGTGACATCGTGTTCGGGAACGTTATATTTTGATCGGCGGGTTGAAGGTAGAATAATCATTAAAAATTTTTCAATATAGAGTTTCAAGCGGGACGGGATGAATAAATCTCGTGATGGCCCGTGGTGGGACGTTTACTGTTTATATGTATGGATCGAAAACGAATTTATCTTTGCTTGGCACACATGAGTGGCAAAGAACAAGACTTTATTAAAGAGGCTTTTGATACGAATTGGGTGGTTCCATTGGGGCCGAACGTAAACGCTTTCGAGAAATCCCTTCGGGGCTTCTTGATTGAAAATGGAAAATTGAAAGTTGAAGATGAGGGGAAACAGGTGGTGGCGTTGAGTGCGGGAACGGCAGCTTTACATTTGGGGTTGATATTATTGGGGGTGCAAGCGGGGGACGAGGTGATTTGTCAGAGTTTCACGTTTTGTGCTTCAGCGAATCCGGTGACTTACTTGGGGGCAACGGCTGTTTTCGTGGATTCGGAAGAGGATACTTGGAACATGAATCCCGTGTTGCTGGAGGAAGCTATACGAGACCGGATGGCAAAAACCGGACGGAAGCCGAAAGCGATTATCCCGGTGCATTTGTACGGGATGCCTGCCAAGATGGACGAGATTTGTGCCGTGGCCGAGAAATATGAGATTCCCGTATTAGAGGATGCTGCAGAGGCGTTGGGATCGGAATATAAGGGGCAGAAATGTGGTACTTTCGGGGTATATGGGGCGTTGAGTTTTAACGGGAACAAGATGATTACGACCTCGGGGGGAGGTGCGTTGGTAGTGCCTAATGAAGAATCCCAAAAGGCTGCGATGTTTTACGCTACGCAGGCACGGGAACCGTATCCTTACTATCAACACAAGAAGATAGGCTATAATTATCGGATGAGTAATATTTGTGCCGGGATCGGGTTGGGACAAATGACTGTATTGGAAGAGCATGTAGCTCATCACCGTCGTGTACATGAGTTATACGAACAAGCATTTGCCAATGTGAAAGGGATCGAGTTGAAATCGAATCCAGACGAGCGGTTTAATGCAAATTACTGGTTATGTACAATACTAATAGATAAGGAGGAGACAGGAGTGGATTGTGAAGAATTGAGAGTGTTCTTGGATCGTAAAGAGATTGAAACCCGGCCACTCTGGAAACCAATGCATCTGCAGCCGGTGTTTGCGGGCAATCCTTGTTACGTGGACGGAACTTCGGAGAAATTATTTGAGAAAGGATTGTGTATTCCAGCCGGGCCTTGTGTGACGGATGAGGATGTAGCTTATATTGTGAGTGAGATAAAAAGTTGTATCTGTAAATAATTAAAATATGCATTTGATAAAGAACGTGATCATGTTGATATGGGCTGCGGGATTGTTTGTTTCGTGTGCTTCGAGCAAGAAGGTGGTGTATTTGCAGGATGTTGATGTAAACAAACGGATCAAAGCGGAGTGTGAATATAAAACCGTGATTCATACGGATGATTTGTTGTCGATTATCGTGTCGTGTGATGATTTGGAATCTGCACAACCTTTTAATACACCAATGATTGGATTGGGACGTGACGTGAGTACAACCTCTAGCCAGCAAATTCCGAGGGGGTATCTCGTGGATAAGAATGGTGAGATTGATTTTCCTGTGTTGGGAAAATTGAAAGTCGTGGGAATTTCGAGAAACGAGTTGGCGGAAATGTTGAAAGAGAAGTTGTCGGAGTACTTGAAGAACCCGATCGTGACTATTCAGTTCCAGAATTTCAAGGTGACAATATTAGGGGAGGTGAAAGCTCCCGGTAGCTATAAGGTCGTTAGTGAGCGGGTATCGTTGTTGGATGCACTCGGAATGGCAGGGGATTTACAAATTAATGGTAAACGGAAAAACGTCTTGGTGATGCGGGAGCAAGGAGATGAAAAGGTTTTTGCCCGAATAGATTTGACATCAAGTGATTTTATCGATTCTCCATTCTTTTATTTACAGCAAAATGATGTGGTTTACGTGGAACCGAACAAAGGACGGATTGCCGGGGGAAGTGTCAGCACGTTCTTGCCTTATATCTTATCAAGTTTGTCGACAATCGTGGCCTTGATTTCTTTGACAAGATAGTTCCAGATTAATAATATATGAAAATGATCAATCAAGATAATAATTTGTTACAGACAGAAGAAGAGGAGTATTTTGATCTGAAAACTTTTTTCTATAAAATTTTGGCCCGTTGGTGGTGGTTTGCTATTAGTATACCATTATGTGCTCTAATTGCTTTGTATATTTGTTTTAGTTCGACCCCGGTGTATAAGGTGGGGGCGAAGGTGATGATTAGCGATTCGAAAAAAGGGGAGGTCGGGGTAAATCCGATGTTAAAGGAATTGGGGTTGTTTCAAGGAACGATGATGGTGGAGAATGAGATTGTGGAGTTGAAATCCAAGAACTTGATATTGGATGTAGTAAAAGAGCTGGAACTAAATGTGGATTATACGAGGGAAAAGGTATTGAGAGAAGAGAAACTGTACAAGGATTCTCCTTTTCGAATGCTCGTGGATTTACCGGAGAATATCAAGGATACAACCTTTTACGTGATTGCAAAGGGGGCAGATAAGATTGAGGTATTGGATGCGGATAAAAACGTGATGTTCGAGGGGAATTTTTCTCAAGCGATATCAATGGGAGACTATCGTATGACCGTGGAAAAAAATGATTCGTTATTACAAGTTGGAGATGAGATTCGAGTGGATTTATTAACTTACGGGAAAGCAGCAACGGATTTTCACAAGCGTTTGGAGATAAGTTTGTTGGAGAAAAATGCTAGCGCTGTGGGTGTTTCGTTAAAGGAAACGAATCCGGGGAAAGGGGTAGATTTCCTTTACACGATGATTCGGCGTTACAACCAAAATGGTATAGAGGATAAACAACTCGTGTCAGAAAAGACGGTTGAGTTTATCAACGAACGTCTTCGGGTCATTAATCAGGAATTAGGGGATATTGAGAATAGTGCGGAAACATTTAAAAAGACGAACCAGTTAACTAACTTGACGTCGGATGCAGCTCTTGCCATGGAACAAAAGAAGGCGACTGATGCTGAATTATTGAAATTGGGTACCGAGATGGATGTGGTGAAGAGTGTGCGTGCTTACTTGGAAGATAGACGAGGAGAAGAGTTTAGAATATTACCGGAACAGTTAGGGTTGACAGATGAATCTCTTAATAGTGGTATCAGTAAGTATAACGAGATGATTCTTCGTAGAGGGAAATTGTTACAATCGGCTCGGGAAAGTAACCCGATCGTGTTGGGTTTGGAAGCTCAGTTACGGGATTTAAAGAGTAGTATTCGGTCGGCTATTGCTAACGTGGAGAATGGATTGGATATAAAGATTAAGAGTTTGGAGCGGGAAAGCCAACAGGTGGAGGATAAATTAACTTCTGTGCCGACACAGGAAAAGCAGTATCGTTCTATTGCCCGAGAGCAGGAGTTGAAGGAGAACTTGTTTTTGTTCTTAATGCAAAAACGCGAAGAGGCGGAGATCGCCAAGTTGATGTATGTGCCGATGGCTAAGATCATAGAGAATCCGGATCCGGGGGAACATCCAGTGGCTCCTAGAAAAATGCTTATATTGTTGTTCGGAATGTTCATGGGAGTGGTGCTTCCCGTGGGAATCATGTTCGTGGCGGATATGTTGGATACAAAAGTGAGAAATGCTGATGAGGTGGGAAAAGTGGTAAATGCCCCGTTACTGGGAACTTTGCCGCAATTGCCGGAAGAGAAAACGTCGATAGAGAGCGAGGACTGGATGATGTCGGAGTCGATGCAGTTGATCCGGGAGAATTTGAATTACCTGATCAAGCGAAAGGACACGCCCGTGATCATGGTGTCATCGACGATTCCGAGTGAAGGAAAATCTTTGGTCGCGGCGCATTTAGCGAGTGCTTACGCCCGGGCAGGAAAGAAGGTGATAGTGATCGGTTGTGACTTGCGTAACCCGAGGTTAAACGAGTACTTCAAGAGGGAAGGCCGGAAGGGATTATCGGCTTACCTGGCCGGGATGGTTGATGACCCGGGGATGCTGGTTGAGAAGGTAAACGATAACTTGCACGTGATATTTGGAGGAACGGTCCCCCCGAACCCGACACAGTTGATAGCTAGTCCCCGGATGGGAGAGTTGCTGGCGTGTTTGAAGAGCGAGTTCTCGTGTATTATCCTTGACACGCCGCCGCTGGGTATCCTGGCTGACGGTTTCTCGTTGAGCGAGTACGCGGATGCTTGTGTTTACGTGGTTCGCGCGAACGTGCTTGATAAAAAAGGTCTGAGGGTTGTTGCCGACCTGGAGAAGGGTGGTCGTTTGGCGAACCTGGGTATCGTGGTGAACGGGATCAAGGTCAGTCGTTCCGGTGGTTACGGGTATGGTTATGGCTACGGGTACGGTTACGGGTATGGCTATGGTTACGGACAGGATGGCAAGGATAAAAAGAAGAAAAAATAACGATCATGGACTGGTTTAAAAGAAAGAACAAGCAATATTTTTCTTATGATCATGACATCCATTCTCATATTTTACCGGGATTGGATGACGGGGTGAAACGGGTAGAGGATTCCGTGGTGATCGTGAAAAAGATGCTGGAACTGGGGGTGAAACAGTTTTCTTTTACTCCTCATATTTCTTTTCCGTCACCGATGAACACGCCGGAGATAATTCTTGAAAAACTGAACGAGCTGAAAAAACGTTTATTGAAGGAGAAAATTGAAATTGAGGCGGATGCCGGGGCGGAGTACAAGATCGGTGAATACATGATAGATTTGATCCGTCAAGGGAATATCGCCTCGTTTCACGGAGGAAAGGTGCTGGTGGAACATAGTTTCGTGGCCCCGTCTCCGGTTTTCGAGGAGGTGATTTTTCGTCTGCAGGACAAGGGCTACACGCCCGTGCTGGCACACCCGGAGCGTTACCCGTTTTACGCAAAACATCTGACGGAACGGGTGTGGGAGTTGAAACGACGGGGATGCCGGATACAAGTGAACTTGCTGTCGTTTGTGGGTTTTTACGGGAAAGAGGCAATGGCAGGGGCAAGGGAGTTATTGGTGGCAAGGTTGATCGATCATTTTTCCGGGGACATACACTCGGTGAAACAGGTGGAGTTGTTGGAGAAATTCTTGAAATCGAAAGAATCGGAAAAGTTATTGGTTTAAGATTTACAAATTTGTATTTAAGCGGAGATATAACCTCGGACGAAGAGTGTCCGAGGTTTTTTAATTTATAAATTTTTATATTTAAGTTATGAAAGAGTTATTAAACGCAAGGTTTTTCTCTTGGTTAGAAGAGTGTAGTGGGAAAGATGTCACGAAAGATGAGGTAGAACTGGTCGTCGGGGAGTTCGTGGCGGATTTGGAACGGATGTGTGACAAGGAAAAGAACTACAAGGAAGAGGTGCGGGTGTTGGAACGAGTACGAATCCGCCTGCACGTTTGGGATGAAGTGTGCCAAGCGAGTGACGGATCGGGGAAAAAAGGGAATGCTTGGGTATTGCGTGGAGGCTGTGTTACAACGGGTAGAGGCCGAGATCCGGTTTTCCCGAGAGCGGCAGGAATACCCGGAGAGGTATGCCGGGAGTTCGGATGATGGACCGTTGGCGGTCTGGACATCGAACAATAACAAAATGGAGATAGCGGAACTGATGCTGGGAATTTATCTAGCGAAGGTGTTACGCACGCCGGACGGGATGTTGATGGAGTATCGAGAGGTTATCCGGTTGGCCGAACGGGCGTTCGGGGTAAAAATTTCGAATCACAGGGAGTTGAAACGGGATATTTTCAAACGGACGAACGAGCTGGTGATATTCCTGAAACGGTTGATCTTTTTGATTGAACAGGAACGGGATAAGAAAGATGCTTGATGAAAAGAGGCTTGAGCGATGTGCTTGGGCCTCTTTTTTTATTGGAAATAATCAGTGGCTTGTGGGAAGATAGGAACACACGTGGGATGGTGTGTAGTGATGAAGTTTCGAAGGTGTTGTAGTTTTGTCGTTAGAAAAATGAGAGAGAGTATTCATTTAAAAAACGAGAAATTATGGCATCATTTAAAAATGATTTTGGATTAAACGGGAAATTGGGGGATGTGATTATTTATCAAATAGGTAACAAGTCGTATGCAAGAAGAACGTTTCGAGCGAATAATCCGAAGACAATGAAACAACAGGAAGTGAGGGCGAGATTTTTAGTTGCAATCCGGTTTTACCAGAAGTTGAAAGAGACTTCGTTAAGGAGGATATTGAAGGTGTCTGCTCAAGGAAACAGTTTCAATGGTTATACGTTTTATCTTGAAAAAAATATGAAGGTGTTCTGTGCGGATGGGCGTATCGGAGATTTCTCTCAACTTCAGTTTTCCGCGGGAAAGAGACAACGAGTGTTTCATTTAAGAGGACAGATTGATTTGGAAGGTCGTGTTTTATTACAATGGGAAAAGGTGGGTGGACGAGGATTTGTGGAGGATAATGATCATTTAATGGTGGTCGTGTTACATGAAGGGCGGGCGTTTTGTCCGAGGGTGTTGGAGAATATAGGGGGAGTGCGGAAAGATGGTGTGGCGAGTTTTACGATTGACGGGTGGAAGGGGGAAACGTTGCATTTGTATTGTCTCTTTATTTCGCCTGATGAGAAGCAGTTATCTATGAGTCAGTATGTACGTTTACAGGGAAGGAAATGAAACCGATAGTAGATGTTGTCAATGCTATTAGCGGGGTGATTAATGGCGTGACGCTCCCGGCACGGGAGAAGAAAGAGTTACAGGCGGAGATACTGAGATTGGTGTACGAGCGGGAACGTGAAATGATTGAAGCTCGGGCTGGCGTGATAAGAGCCGAGGCTGCCGGAAATTGGCTACAGCGTTCGTGGCGGCCATTGGTGATGTTGATATTTGCTGTTATTGTACTTGTTGGCACTTTCACGAGTTTGCCCATGTTGGCGGATACTTCTCGGTTCTGGGATTTGCTGGAGATTGGGTTAGGCGGGTACGTGGTGGGGAGGAGCGGGGAAAAAATGGCGGGGGCCATTTTTAAGATAAAAGATAAAAACTAAAAGATAAAAACGGATCAATTTTAGATTTATGACTTTAGATCCTATCGATTAAGTGATTTAATGATTTTCGATGAAGTGATTTTAATCACCCAATCATCGAATCGGCAATTACGGAATCTTTTTCATTCTAAATTTTAAATTTTAAACTTTAAACTTTTTGTTATGGATGTATTTTCAAGTTCTAATTCATCTTTTTCAATTGTCAATCACCGGTTAATGGGTGGTGGGGTGATTCATCTGGAATGCCCGAAGAATAGACGGGGACTAGGAGAGCCGGATATGATTATTTTACATTACACGGCAGGTATGGATGCCATGTCTTCAGCAAAATTCTTGGTAAAGCCGGATGTGAAGGCATCAGCGCACGTGGTGATCGGGCGGGACGGGCAGGTGATACAGATGGTGCCGTTTAATATCGAGGCTTGGCATGCCGGGAAGAGTAGTTACGGGGGAAGGAACGAGCTGAATCATTACTCGATCGGGATTGAACTGGATAACCTGGGGCAGTTGCGACTGGAAGGGGGAAAGTTCGTGGCGGAATGTGGAAAGGAGGTTCCCGTGGGGGAAGTGTACACGGAAGATTCGGGAGAGGTGCCGACGTACTGGCATGATTACACGGAGGTGCAGATGCGGGTGTTGAACGAGGTGTGTGGCTTGCTGGTGGATACTTATCCCATCGGGGATATCGTGGGACATTCGGACGTGACATCGAGGAAAGTTGATCCGGGACCGGCGTTGAGGGTGGCGGACTGGATTAAATTCTACTGATTTTAAATTTTAGATTTTAGATTTCAGCGCACGGGGCTGCGTTTTCATTCTAAATTAAAATAAGTTTCTTGCATTTTTCGTGTAGGGCCCATGCGGGGAGTGCGGAATCATTTTAAATTTTCTGATTTATTCATTTTTAAATTTTAATGTTATGGCAAAATTTGATTCTTATTTATTGGGTAAGGTAACGAAAACCCTTGGTAACGTGACGATGTGTTACATGAACAAACAGAATATCGCTAGGGCGAGGATATTCTCGAGAAAGGATAAGCCGACTTCGGAGATGTTGGATCAGCGAGCCCGCATGAAGGTGTTGATCGAGTTGTCCCGTTTCTTGTTGCCGGTTGTGCAGAAAGGATTCGTGGGAATTGGGAACGGAACGACTTCGAATGCTTTCGTCGCGAAAAACATGAAAGCGGTAGACGTGGACGAAAAACACGTGGCAACGGTAGATTACGAACGGTTGAAAATGGCTACCGGAGTTCAGGATGTTCCGGAAGTCTCGGTCACGTATTCCTCGGAGAATAAAATGTATTCTTTCGAACAGGAGATGCAGACGGAGGAGAACGGGTTCGCTTTGGTTGACGATCTGGTGTATGCCGTGGTGTTCGAGAGCGTGTTGATGCGGGTGAAATTGATCTCGTTAAGAAGTCGGGGGGAGAACGGCAATACCAGCGTGGCACTTCCGAAAAATTGGAACCACGCGAACGTGAAGATCTATTGTTTTGCAACCTCGAAGAACGGGAAAAGTATTTCGCCTAGCCAGTATCTCACGGTTGAGTGATTTTAAGGTTATGATGAGCTTATACTTTTTCACGGGAATATTTTTCACGCTGAGTTTGAATGCTTTTTTCACGCAGTTGGCAAATGATTTTGTCGCGGGAGTGTTAAGCATCGTGGGAGGAGTGATCAGCTCGGTCGTGGTGGCTTGGTGCAAACGTCGATGGGAACAACATTGATGCGGATGGGGTGTGTCAAAAGATTTTGGCACACCCCTAGTTCGTAAAGTTTGTAAAGTCCTTGCTAATTTTAGATCCTACTAATTTTAGATTTTAGATTTTAGATTTCAGCCGCACGGGCCGACGCTTTTGATTTCTTACTTTCATCTTTTATCTTTTAATTTTTAACTTATAGTTTATAACGCGGCTTCGTTGCGCTATGAATTTTGTCTCTTTTATGGTTTGAGTGGAACCCTTGACGGTGGAATTCGTATCTGTTATGGGGATATTTTCAAGTGTCCTATTGTATAATTTTTATTTGTTATTGTCAATGTTTTTTAATATCTTGACGCCGTTTTTCTGGATTACTGGCACATTTATTGACACTTAGTTTTAATGAAAGTTTGTAAGATAAAATTAATATATAATACGTTTTTAGTATGGAGAATAAATTAGATATTTTGACCCAAAAGCTTTACAACGAGGGGGTAGATAAGGCTCGCCAGGAGGCGGAGAATATCATCAACCAGGCAAAGCAAGAGGCCGAAAAGATTATTGCCGATGCGAAAGCGAAAGCAGCACAGATGAATGCTGATGCGGAGACAGAGGTTTCTAACTTGAAAAAGAAGGCCGAGTCTGAAATGACGTTAAGTGCGCGCCAAGCTATCACGGCTTTAAAACAGGCAATCACGAATCTGGTTGCCGGGAATGTAGCCGGGGATGTAGCCAAGATCGGGTTCGAGGAAAAAGCTTTTATTCAGGAGTTGCTTATGACGATCGTGAAGAAGTGGGATGTTGCCGGTGGAAACCTGAACATGGAAATTCTTCTTTCCGAGGATGAAAAGGCGAAGTTCGAATCGTTTGTTGCGGCCAAGTACAAGGATCTGTTGGATAAAGGTCTTGATGTAAAGGTGGGTAATTTAGAAGAAGGGTTTGTGATCCAGCCTAAAGATGGTGGTTTCCAGATTGCTTTCTCTGAGAAACTATTTGAAGCCTTTTTTAATCAGTACATGAAAGGTTTCACGAAAAAACTGTTATTTAAGGATTGAGTGATTGGGTGATTATAGATTAAGTGATTGAATCACAAAATCGTTGGATCATTAAATCACGGAATCACAGAATGAATAATATGATATTAAAAAATAATTACTACTGTTTTATTGCAGGACTACCGGAGGTCTTTCTGGATGATCGGAAACTAGCGTTGTCCGTGAACGGGTTTCGGGAGTTGGCCCGGGAGGCTCTGAGGAAGGAGGATGTGAAGTTGATGGAGTTGTTTTTTCTGCCTGCCGATAATAAACAAGTTCTGCGGTTGCTAAATAAAATGGCTCCCGATACCAATCTTGAAACAGTATATCCATTACAATGTCTGGAAGACGAAATCACCGAACCGAAAAATTCTTTACCTGTTTATCTTAATCGATTTATTGCGGATTTTAAAGGGGAACATTTGAAATATGATGTTTCTCCGGAGAATGTGTTGAGTTGGATGTATTATGATCACTTGATGAAGAGTGGCAGTAAGTTTGTCCGGAATTATGCGGAGTTCGTGATGAACGTGAAAAATCTGGAGACTGCTTTGACTTGTCGGAAGTACGGGAAAGAGGTTGCCCCGGAGATTATTGGTGATAACGTGTTTTCTAAGGCGCTGAGAACTTCGAACTCGAAAGATTTCGGTTTGGGGATGGAATTCCCGTACGCGGAGAAGGTGATTTCTCTGATGGGAAATACAAACCTTGTCGAACGGGAGAGAGGACTGGATTTACTTCTTTGGGATTATATCGAAGAGGCCGTGGTTTACGAGTATTTCTCCATGGAGAAAGTTTTAAGTTTCATGCTTGAGCTGATGATCGTTGAAAGATGGAGCAAGATGAGTTCCGAATCGGGACGAAAAGTCTTCATGGAAGTCGTGGATAAGTTCAGAAAGAGTTTCGAGTTTGCGGAAGAATTTAAAAATTAAAATTGAGACATGAATAAGACACAAGGAAAAGTTCATAGTATTATTTCCAACCTTGTACTTGTGCGTACCGAAGGACCGGTATCTCAGAATGAGATTTGCTTTATCCAGCTTGGAAACGAGCGGTTGATGGCCGAGGTGATCAAGGTTGTCGGGGATATTGCTTATGTACAGGTTTTTGAAAGTACCCGGGGATTGAAACCCGGTTCCCTCGTGGAGTTCGAAAACCATATGTTGGAAGTTACATTGGGTCCCGGTTTGCTGTCAAAGAATTTTGACGGTCTTCAAAATGACCTGGATAAGATGACGGGTGTATTCTTGAAACGAGGAGAGTATACGAACCCGTTGGAAGAAGATAAAAAATGGAGTTTTACCCCGTTGGCCAAGGTCGGTGATAAGGTGACCGGTGCCGATTGGTTGGGTAACGTGAAGGAGAACTGGCTGGATCATAAGATTATGGTACCTTTCAAGTTGAAAGGGGAGTATACCATCGCATCAATTGCCGCTGCCGGGGAATACACGATAAAAGATACGATTGCCGTACTGAAAGATGAGGCTGGAAAAGAGATTCCTGTTACGATGATCCAGAAATGGCCGGTAAAGGTGGCTATCCGTAATTACGTGGATAAACCTCGTCCTTCCCGTCAAATGGAGACCGGAGTACGGGTTATCGACACGATGAACCCGATTCTGGAAGGGGGAACCGGTTTTATTCCGGGGCCGTTCGGTACGGGAAAGACCGTGTTGCAGCACGCTTTGTCCCGGTTTGCAGATGCTGATATTATTATCATGGCTGCCTGTGGTGAGCGTGCGAACGAGGTGGTGGAGATCTTTACCGAGTTCCCGGAATTGGAAGACCCTCGTTCCGGTCGTAAATTGTACGAGAGAACCACGATTATTGCTAATACGTCCAATATGCCCGTGGCTGCCCGTGAGGCGTCCGTGTACACGGCTATGACGATCGGGGAATACTATCGTTCCATGGGAATGAAGGTGTTGTTGCTGGCCGACTCGACTTCTCGTTGGGCGCAGGCTTTGCGTGAGATGTCCAACCGTATGGAGGAGTTACCGGGACAGGATGCGTTCCCGATGGACTTGTCGGCTATCATTTCAAACTTCTACGCTCGTGCGGGAATGGTGTACTTGAATAATGGTAAGACAGGTTCCGTTACTTTTATCGGTACGGTATCTCCTG
Source organism: Butyricimonas sp. RTP31003st1_G1_RTP31003_210430 (assembly GCF_040920905.1). Classification (NCBI taxonomy): domain Bacteria; kingdom Pseudomonadati; phylum Bacteroidota; class Bacteroidia; order Bacteroidales; family Odoribacteraceae; genus Butyricimonas; species Butyricimonas sp. RTP31003st1_G1_RTP31003_210430. The sequence continues at coordinate 72,419 of NZ_JBCOSQ010000016.1, forward strand.
CCGGTGGTAACTTGAAAGAGCCGGTGACGGAGTCCACGAAGAAAGTGGCACGTTGTTTCTACGCCTTGTCTCAAGCACGTGCGGATGCGAAACGTTACCCGGCAATCGATACGTTGGAATCTTATTCAAAATACTTGGAATATCCGGAATTTATCGAGTTCGCCAAGAAGAATATTTCCGATACGTGGATTGCTGATGTGAACGAGGCTCGTAATATGTTGGTTCGCGGTCGCGAGACGGCAGAGCAGATTGATATTTTGGGCGATGATGGTGTACCTTTGGAATATCACGTGGTATACTGGAAGTCCGAGTTGATTGACTTCGTGATTCTGCAACAGGATGCTTTTGACAACATTGACGGTTCTACCGCGATGGAGCGTCAGAAGTATATGCTGAATATGGTACTGGGTGTGGTTCGTTCCGAATTTAATTTTGACACGTTCGAAGAGATTAATCCCTATTTCAAACGTATCATTAATGGTTTCAAACAGATGAACTATTCCGAATATCAATCGGAAGCGTTCAAAAAGTATGAGGCAGAAGTGAACGAGATCATTAACGAAAGAAAAAAGAAATAAATTTAGTGATTAGGTGATATAATGATTAAGTGATTTGACTTTATATTGAGAAGAATCACACAATCATGGAATCGAAAATCACAGAATCAAAAAATAAATTATATGACGACTGCTTTTCAAAAAGTTTATACAAAGATCACCCAGATCACGAAAGCAACGTGTACGTTGAATGCCCAGGGCGTCGGGAATGACGAGCTGGCTATTGTCGACGGACGGTTGGCGCAGGTCGTGAAGATTTGGGGAAATGATATAACCCTTCAGGTGTTCTCCGGGACAGAAGGGATTCCGACGAATGCAGAAGTGACATTCTTGGGAAAAGCGCCTACTCTGAGAGTGGGAGACGATTTATGCGGGCGTTTCTTCAATGCCTTTGGCGACCCGATTGACGGGGGACCTGCAGTTGACGGGGAAGAAAGAGAGATTGGGGGACCGTCGGTGAACCCGGTGCGTCGTAAACAACCGTCGGAATTGATTGCAACCGGCATCGCGGGTATTGACTTGAACAACACGTTGGTGTCCGGTCAGAAAATCCCGTTCTTTGCCGACCCGGATCAGCCGTATAACCAGGTGATGGCCAACGTGGCGCTGAGAGCAAAGACCGATCGAATCATCTTGGGTGGTATGGGATTGACAAACGATGACTACCTGTATTTCAAAAATTTGTTTGATAATGCCGGGGTGTTGGATCGTATCGTTAGTTTCGTGAATACCACAGAGGCTCCGCCTGTTGAGCGTTTGTTGGTACCGGATATGGCATTGACGGCTGCCGAGTATTTCGCGGTGGATAAGAACGAGAAAGTGTTGGTGTTGTTGACGGACATGACGTTGTATGCCGATGCGCTGAGTATCGTGTCTAACCGTATGGATCAGATCCCGTCGAAGGACTCCATGCCGGGTTCTTTGTATTCCGATTTGGCGAAGATTTACGAGAAGGCCGTGCAGTTCCCTGCCGGAGGTTCTATCACGATTATTGCTGTGACCACGTTGTCCGGCGGTGATATTACCCATGCTATCCCGGATAACACCGGGTACATCACGGAGGGACAGTTGTTCCTGCGTAAAGACACGGAGATCGGTAAGGTTATCGTCGACCCGTTCCGAAGTTTGTCTCGTTTGAAACAGCTCGTGATCGGTAAGAAAACCCGTAAGGATCACCCGCAAGTGATGAATGCCGCCATCCGTCTGTATGCCGATGCTGCTAACGCCCGGACCAAGATGGAGAACGGTTTCGATCTGACGGACTACGACCGCCGTACCCTGGATTTCGCCAAGGACTATTCCAACAGCTTGCTTGCTATCGATGTAAACATCAGTACCGACCAGATGTTGGATACCGCTTGGGATCTTTTCCGCAAATACTTTAACAAGGCGGAATTGGGGATTAAGCAGGAAATCGTGGAAGAGTTTGGAGGATTTAGTGATTAGGTGATTGACGATTCAGTGATTAATTAATACAGTTTATGAATCAGATAGAGTTTAAACGTAGAACAAAACAGTTGGGTTTAGCCGTGATCAGGATGACAGAAAAATTTCCGGAGACACGGTTAGCTTGGGTCGTGAAAGATCAGATTTTACGTTCGGCTTTATCGGTTGGTGCTAACTATCGGGCTGTGTGTCGAGCAAAATCGGATAAGGATTTCATCAATAAAATGAGGATCGTTGAAGAGGAAGCAGATGAAACAGCTTATTGGCTTGAAATTATTGAAGAGTCTGATTTACTAAAATCAGATGATTTGAGAGAACTCAAGAGAGAAGTAAATGAATTAGTGGCTATGGTTGTGGCTTCTATCCGGACTAAAAGTATCGGGCTTAACAAAGAGCAGCAATCACAGAATCATTAAATCGCAAATCACAGAATAATTTAATAATTTGGTAAGGTGATAAAATTTCAATATAATAAGACATCGCTTCAAGGGCTGGATAAGCAGTTGAAGATGCGAGTGAGGGCATTGCCTACCATCAAAAATAAGGAGTCGGCTTTGCGTTCGGAGGTGAAGAAGGCGAAACAGGTGGCGGATGAGTTTAATGTGAAGTTGGAAGAAACGCTGAATTCATTGAACGATATGCTGCAACTTTATGACGAGTATAAGGAAGATATACTTGTCGTGAAGGATGTCAGGATGTCGGTGAAAAAGATTGCCGGGGTAAAGACGCCTGTTCTCGACGGGGTGGATTACGAGGTGAAGGATTTCAGCTTGTTTAATCAACCCGGGTGGCTACTCGATGGTGTGGAATACATCAAAGAGGTAGTAAGTATCGCTTTGGAGAGGGAATTTTTCACCCGGAAAATGGAGCTGTTGGATAGGGCGAGAAAGAAAACGACACAGAAGGTGAATTTGTACGAGAAAGTGCAGATTCCGGGATTCCAGGAGGCGATTCGCAAGATCAAGCGGTTCTTGGAAGACGAGGAAAACCTTTCCAAGTCGTCACAGAAGATCGTGAAAACCCGTAAATTGATGGAGGAATAGCCTATGATAGTACCTATGATGAAATTGTCCCTGTTGATATTTTACAAGGAATATCAAACATTTCTCGGAGAACTCAGGGAAAAGGGAATGGTTCATATTCATGAGAATACTGAACGTACGGCAGAAGATACGGATCTACAGGCGAAATTGATGTTGATCAGACGAACCGGGGAAATGATCACGCACATGCAGAGTCGGAATGACGTGGAGCAGGTGGAAAAAGTGAAGGTGGACGACGAGCATTTGCTGGATTATCTGGAAGGTTTGTATAGTCGGCAGGATCAAATCGAGCAACAATTGGCAGGTTTGGAGAAGGACCATGCGGCTTATCGTCCTTGGGGAAGATTTTCCCGGGAGATGATCCAAAAACTGGAGACTGCCGGTTGGGAATTTCATTTCTTTTCCGTGCCGGAACAGAAGTATCAGCCAGAATGGGAAGAGATGTATGACGCTGTTATAATCAGCGAGATGATGGGACAGAAATATTTTGTTACCGTTACTCCTGCCGGGACAAGCGTGAACCTGGAGGCTGATCCTTATCTTTTCCCTCAAGCTACGGCAGAAGAGCTGGCAAAGCAAATTACGGCTTTGCGAGAGGAATCCGTGAACATCGGGAAAGAGTTGGATGCTGTTTCTCAGGATGCGATTGAACGGCTGAAAAAGTATCGTTTGAAGATTACCGAGGTGGCAGACAAGATTAAAGTGGAGGATGCCGCTCAACATCTGATCGACGAGAAAGTCATTGCTTTGGAAGGATGGATTCCGGTGGAGAGAGAGGCTGAAATGAGAAGTTTTTTGGAAACAAAAGATGTGTACTTCGAATTCACCCGGCCTACTCCGGAGGATGATGTTCCCGTGCAGTTGAAAAACAATGCTTATTCCAAGTTGTTTGAACCGGTAACGGAGATGTTTGCCCTGCCGCAATATCGAGAGTTGGATTTGACGCCTTTCTTGGCCCCGTTTTTCATGCTGTTCTTCGGAATGTGTATGGGTGATGGCGGCTACGGGTTGATCATCTGGCTGGCTTGTTTCATTATTGGCCGGAAAGCCTCGCCTTCGGTGAAGGGTTACCTTGTGCTGGGGCAATATTTGGGAATCATGACGGTTATTGTCGGCTTACTGACGGGTTCATTCTTTGGTATCGCTTTGGATTCCGTGGAATGGCCTTGGCTGGCTGGCGTGAAGTCACTCTTCCTAACGGAGGCGAACTACGGGAAGTATCTGGGAGGATATAACCCGATGATGATTATCGCGGTTGCCGTGGGTATTATCCAGATTCTTTACGGAATGTGCTTGAATGCCGCAAGGTTAACGAAGCAGTTCGGATTTAAATACGCGGTATCGACGTTAGGTTGGGTCGTTGCCATTATCCTGTTGGGCGTGTTGATCGGGTTACCGATGCTAAAAGTCGTGATCCCGGAAGGTTTGAAATACGTGCTTTACGTTCTGTTAGGCCTTTCCGCGTTGACGATTTATTTCTACAATTCTCCGGGAAAAGGGATTTTCTCTAATTTCGGGTCCGGATTGTGGGGAACGTACAACATGGCTACGGGATTGCTGGGAGACACGCTTTCATATATCCGGTTGTTCGCGATCGGGTTAACGGGAAGTATTTTGGGAGGTGTGTTTAACACGCTGGCTTTCCAGCTTACGGATGGACTACCGTTTATCGTGAAATTCATTGCCGTGTTCTTGATCCTGCTTGTTGGTCACTCGATTAACTTCGGATTGTGTATGATCAGTTCGTTTGTACACCCGATGCGTTTGACCTTCGTGGAATTCTACAAGAATGCCGGATTTGAAGGCGGGGGTAAACAATATGCCCCGTTCAGAAAAAAAGTAAATGATTAAAAATAAAGATTATAAAAATAACAATTAAATAGATTAGAATTATGGAACCAATTTTATTAGCTTATCTAGGTGTTGCATTGATGGTGGCATTATCAGGAATCGGTAGTGCGTATGGAGTTACTATTTGCGGTAATGCCGCGGTAGGTGCTTTGAAGAAAAACCCGACCGCATCGGGTCAATATATTGGTTTGTCCGCGCTGCCTTCCTCTCAGGGATTGTATGGTTTCGTGGGATATTTCCTGTTAAGTAGTTTCTTGACGAACGTGGATATGGGTTGGGGGCCTGCTTCAGCTATCTTCGGTGCCGGATTGGGACTTGGTTTAGTGGCTTTCTTCTCTGCTATTCGTCAAGCACAGGTATGTGCTAACGGTATCGTGGCAATCGGTAGTGGTTACAACGTGTTCGGAACCACGATGGTATTGGCCGTGTTCCCGGAGTTGTACGCCATCTTGGGATTGTTGGTATTGATCCTGATTACCGGGTTGATTCCTGCATAAGTTGCTTTCAACATTTCAGTTATAAAAACGTGACAGCGCCCGGCAAATTTTTGCCGGGCGTTGTTATTTTTGTTCGGGAACCATGAATTTTGAATACCAGATGTAAACCATTTTTCTTTGCCAGCGTATCTTTTTTAAAAAGGTAATGAAAAATGATAATATTAAGACACTATATTACAATTCTCTTTTTGATGGGGTGGGGCTGGAATAGTTTTGCCGTGAAAATCGAGAAAAAATTGCTATATGACAAACATACGTTACAGGATACCTATAAATACGGGAAACTGGAGAGGCGTTTTCAATGGGATAAAATTTCGGTGTTCTTGGATTCGCTGGAGGCTTTTCAGGAAAGGAATGACGGGTACGGGATGTTGCGGAATTACAAGAATGCGAACGGGGTGCCACCTCTCACGAGAAAGTACGTGACCAATAAATACAAACAGATTCAAGATACTTTCGGGGTGAATCGTTACCAGGGAATTCCTCTCTACCGCTTGGATGATGTTCGTGTACCGGAGCGTTACGGACGGGATGGGGCTTATGTTTCCGTGATCAGCGATAGTGCCGATTATTTTCAGGTTATCCCGGCAACATTTGGTGGAATATGGCATGTTCCTAAAAAATACATGAAACTGATAGGGCCTCTTTCGATTAAAAAAGTTATATTTGTTGACCGAACGAATCAGAATATTGCAACTTTGGAGCAAGAAGGAGCGACTTGGTTGGTGAGAAGTATGAATCCGATAACGACGGGAGCTAACCGACCGCCTTACCAGCAACCGACACCGCCGGGAATTTATTTTATACAGCGGAAATTGTCGGAGATGCTTTTCTTGAAGGATGGGTCAGACGAGGAAGGAGGTTTCGCTCCTTATGCCAGTCGGTTTACCGGGGGAGCCTATTTACATGGGGTTCCGGTCAATTATCCCGATAACAAGTTGATTGAATATAGCTGGACGCTCGGAACGACACCCCGGTCTCATATGTGCGTGAGGAATGCGACATCACATGCCAAGTTCATGTACGATTGGGCGGAGGTGGAAAAGACGTTGGTAATTGTGTTTGATTGATGAAAAAATAACTTTATGCGTGCGTTATCGCTTATCTTGATTATCGGGGGAATTTGTTGGGGATCGCTATCGGGGATAGCGGCAGAGAGATCGTCTGTACCGAATAGCCGGGCGCTTTATCACGAGATGGCGTTAGCCGGAACGATTGATTACGCGGTGTTCGAGCGGGCAATCGCGGGGTACAACCGGATGGGCGGTCACGACAAGGACATCCTTACGGTGATTGATTTCACGAAACCTTCCACGGAAAAACGCTTGTTCGTGATCGATCTGAAACTGAAAAAGATCCTGTTTATTTCTTACGTGGCTCACGGTCGGAATAGCGGGGAGAAATACGCCACGTCATTTTCCAACCGGGAAGGCTCTTTCAAGAGCTCTTTGGGTTTTTACAAAACGGAAAACACGTATTACGGGAAGAACGGGTATTCTTTGGTGTTGGACGGTTTGGAACGGGGAATTAATGACAAGGCGAAAGAGCGGGCGATCGTGATGCACGGGGCGACTTATGCAGACCCGTCAACCATCCGGTCATGTGGTCGATTGGGGCGTAGCTTGGGATGTCCGGCATTACCGTTAGCCGTGAGCAAAAAAATTATAGATACGATTAAAGGCGGGACCCTTCTGTATATTCATGGAGATGACAAAACTTACGCGAGTCGGAGTACGTTCATCAAACAAGATGAGATTCGGAAGGACCGGGCGGATATTTAATAACATTATTTTTTAGAGTAGATTATGATGACTTATGTTATACTTATTGTCACGGTTGTCGTGTCAATTGCTTGTTTTAATAATTATTCCCTGTTCAATAAATTGTCGTGTAACCCCTACCGGATGGTACATTCCAGAGAGTGGTACCGGATTATTTCTCACGGTTTTGTCCATGCCGACTGGACGCACTTGATTGTGAATATGTTTACCTTTCTCTCTTTCGGGTTATACGTGGAGAACCAGTTTGTCGCGTGGGGATTCGGTAGTTCCAGTTTTCTGATCCTGTATTTCGGGGGAATGGTGGCAGCCTCGGTATATGATGTGTGGAAATACCGGAACAATCAATACTATTCTTCCATTGGGGCATCCGGTGCAGTTTCGTCTGTTTTGTTCACGGCGATATTTTTGCATCCTTGGGATAAGATCTACTTCTTTGCGATCGTTCCGATTCCCGGTATTGTGTTTGGTTTCATCTACTTGCTTTATTGCCAGTATATGGCAAAACGGGATGGTGATAACATCAATCATAACGCCCATTTCTATGGAGCGGTGTTCGGCTTGATTTTTCCCGTATTACTGGAACCGAGATTATTACAGATGTTCATTCAGCAACTTTTGCGGCATTAATTCGTTGTGTACGAAAACAAGAACTTCATATTATCTTTTGTTCCGGAAATTAAATCTCCTATATTTGTATAGTTCAAGTGTGGAAAAGTTATGCGTCCGATAGATCAAGAGATTTGCTCGTTATTAAAAGTGCGGAAGATTGGCGGAATGGAACTTCTGTTTCGTGAATACTACAAGCCGTTGGTGGTTTGGGCCACGACTTTTTTACATGATACCCAGCGAGCTGAAGATATTGTGCAGGACTTTTTCGTGAAACTTTGGGAAAAACCTTATTCCGCATTACTTCCGGAAACGTTGAAATCTTACTTGTTCACCTCTATTCGTAATCTGGCATTAAACCAGTTAGATAAAATTGATCCTCTGCGCCGGGCTTGTGATGTGGCTTACTACGATAGTCCTTGGAATGAGTATGATAACTTTGAGGACGAAGTTTTTCGACGTGTAGAGGAAGAACTGGAAAAATTGACTCCCCGGGCGCAGGACGTGATCCGTAAGATATATTTGGAAGGGATGAAATATAAGGATGTGGCAGATAAGTTGGGAATATCTGTTGCCACGGTAAATAGTATTCTGGTAAGGGCATTAAAAAAACTCCGTCAACAGGCTGATAATAAGGATGAGTTGGCAATCTATTTATTTTTTCTTGAAAAAAGTTTGATTTCAGAGCAATGATTTTTGTTGTTGAGCTGTATTATAGTTGTAAAATGGATTATAACTATGATAGAGCAAAACGAAATAGATGAAAAATTACTGGCGTATCTTCTTGATGAGCTGGATGATGTCGGGCGGGAGGAAGTTAAGGCATGGCTCGAAGAGAGTGAACGTAACAAGGAATATTTCCGGGAATTTCAACGGGTACATCTGGAATTTCAATGGGGCGTATATGCCCGGGAGGTAAAATCGGATTTCAATGTCTTGCGGAAAAAATTGAGAAGGCGCTCCTCTCTTCAAGTTTGGTATGGCGTGGCCGCAGCCGTGGTGATATTACTGAGTGTGGGTGGAATGCTGTTATGGAATTCGGGAGAGATAGAGGAAAAACCGGTACAGGTGGCAGAAAAGGTAACCATTCAACCGGGAAAATCACAGGCCATATTAGTGTTGTCTTCGGGAGAGGAAGTGGCGATGGGTAATGTTTCCCGGCAATTGGAAGAAAAGGATGGAACTTCTGTTGTGGTGAGTGAGACGGGTCGAATCTCCTACCAGTCAGCCGAGGGTAAAGGAGGAATAACCAAGGATACGGCAAGAGTAATGAACCGTTTGGTTATCCCGAGAGGAGGAGAATTTAATCTAACCTTGTCCGATGGAACCCGTGTGTGGCTGAATGCCGAGACAGAGTTACGTTATCCGGTACAATTCAATGGAAAAGAGCGGGTCGTTTATTTGAAAGGAGAAGCTTATTTTGAGGTTTCCAAGAATAAGGAAAAGCCTTTCTTGGTACAGGTTGATGATATGTCTGTCAAAGTGTACGGAACGGCATTCAACGTGAATACCTACAACAAGATCGAGACGGTTCTCGTGACGGGAAGTGTGAGTATGAATCAAGGCGGGAAAGAGGTCTTGCTGAAACCTAACCAGAAAGGCGTGTTTGATCAAGTGTCGGGTAAAATCACGGTGGAGGATGTGGATGTATTGGCTTATGTGTCGTGGAAAAACGGGGATTTCATTTTCCGGAATGAATCTCTGAACTCGATCATGGATAAATTGAGTCGGTGGTACGGGTTGGAAGTACTTTACCAAGATGCCGGGTTACAGGACGTACGATTGTCCGGAAACTTGAAACGTTACAAGGACGTACGGGAATTGTTTGTTTCTTTTGAAAAAATATCAGATGCACGTTTTAAAGTACAAGGAAATAAAGTAATAGTAAGTAGTAAATAAAAAAAGTGAAGATGTTTCCCCCATCTCCACCTTTTGAAAGATCAATGAATAGGTCCATTGGCAATCGGATACCTATTCAGAATGTATAATCTTTAATAACAAAGTTATGAAATCTAATTGGAAAAGCGCTGTTTTCAGCGTGAAAAAATCAAAGACTTTTAAAATTATGAGACTGTTGATGATTTTTTGTTTCTTTTTCGTTTCCGGGGCCATGGCGAATGGTTACTCGCAGGAGCAAGTTGTTTCCCTCAATTTGCATCAATGCGACGTGAACACGTTGTGTCAGGAAATATGGAAACAGACTGGGTTACGCTTCATTTATAATGAAGAACACGTGAAAAATCTGACAGCTTTTGACGTGAAGGCGGACAAGAAAACGGTGCGGGAAGTGTTGGATCAGGTTTTTGATAACACTTCGTTGCGTTATTTCTTCGAACAGGATGTGATTTATATCCTTGCGAAGAGCGGTCAGGTGAAAAAGCCGGAAACAAAACAGGCTTCCGGAACGGTAAAGGATAAAAAAGGAGAGCCACTTCCGGGTGTAACGGTGTTGATTAAAGGAACTCACAACGGGGTGGTAACCGACATCGACGGAAACTTTATGATTAAGATTCCAAGTGACACGGTCACTTTTGTCTTCTCTTTCGTGGGTATGAAAAAACAAGAGGTGAAATACGCTCCCGGTAAGAAACTGAACATCGTGATGGAAGAAGACGTGGAGCAGATGGAGGAAGTGGTCGTGACTGGATATCAAACCCTATCAAAAGAGAGAAATGCCGGTTCTTTCGGTATTGTTTCCGGTAGCGAGATTAAAGAGCGTGTTGGATTGACCGGTAGTGTGTTGGAAAGTATGGAGGGATTGACTTCCGGTTTGAATATCAACTATGCCGACGGACAGGATAAATACTTGATCCGGGGATTAACTTCCATTTCATCCAACCGGAGCCCGTTGTTCGTGGTTGACGGGGTGGCCATGAGCTCCGAAAATTTCGAGAACATGGTGAATAGCAATGACATTGAAAACATCACGTTTTTGAAAGATGCAACGGCAGCATCTATCTGGGGAGCCCGGGCGGCTAACGGTGTTGTTGTGATCACGACGAAAAAAGGTAAAGATACCGATCGGAAGATTAAAATCAGTTATGACGGCTCCTTTACTTATAAAGGAATGCCTGATTTTGGTTATATGCAGTATATGTCAAGCGGCACGTTAATCAAAAGTGCGACAGAAATATTTGATCCGGAATTTTATACTTGGAATGCGGTAACGACAACCAACAACGGTATTAGCGGATTCCTCCCGATCGTGTATCCTCACGAACTCCCGATGTACAAGGCTGTCAATAAGGAGTATACCGAAGCCGAAAGGGATGAGGAACTTGCGAGACTGGCCTCTCTGAATAATCGTTCGCAAATTGAAGATTTGTTCATGCAACCGGCTTTTTTCACTAATCATAGCCTTTCCTTCATGGGGGGAAGCGGGGTACATCGTTATTACGGATCCTTGGGTTTCGGTAATGATCAGACCAACGATAAAGTGCGGACAAATAAATACATGCTAAATCTGAAGCAGGATTTTAATTTCACCGATTGGTTGAAAATTGATTTGACGGTCAATTTGGCCATGACGGACAAAAAAAACAAATCGATGTATTCGGTGGATAATAGCATATTACCTTATATGATGTTCAAGGACGAGAATGGAAATGCACTTTCTCATTCTGTGTTGAATTTTTACGAGCCAGATCGCTTGAATTACGAGAATTTAAGTGGAGTTAGTCTGGATTATATTCCTTTGGAAGATAATCGGGATGGATTCAATAAATCGACACTTCTGAATGCCCGGGTGAATGCCGGAATTGAAATTAAACTATGGAAGGGCTTGAGTTATAGCGGTCGTTTCCAATACCAACGCAGCGAAGGTAAAGCCGAACAATTTAATGATCAAGAATCCTTCTCCGTGCGTCGGGAATTAGTGGAATTTGCTCAAGCTGCCACGACAGAGAACGGGGTACCCACGTTCTATTTGCCGGAAACCGGAGGTCATTACACGAATACCTCGACGTATAACACGGACTGGACTGTACGTAACCAGTTAATGTATGATCGGAACTTTGAAGAGAGCGCCTCTCACGTGACCGGTCTTGCCGGAATGGAGGTTCGAGGAACCTTGACCAATAGTCATGGCACCTTCTCTAGGGGATATGACCCGCAGACAATGACGTATAATTCTTATGACGAGGGCGAATTAATAAAGAACGGGATCAAGAATCCGATTTTAAAACAAGGAACGTCTGCCGTGAACAAATTGACAAAGAAACATTTCACGGACAGCGAGACGGAATATCGTTTTGTTTCTTTCTACGCTAACGGGGCGTATACCTATAATTCCAAGTACACGCTGAATGCCAGTATCCGTGTGGACCAGTCAAATCTATTCGGGAGTGATCCGAGTGTTCAATACAAACCGGTATGGTCCGTTGGTGGTGCATGGAC